>NZ_JBHXKA010000133.1:0-22908 GCF_042722885.1 Streptomyces sp. NPDC058401 | reverse complement strand
GCGCAGGGGTGTTTTCGGCTGCCTAGCGGACCATCTTCACCTGGAGCTTCGCCAGGGTCCGCAGGTCCAGGCCGAGACCCTCGGTGAGGTACCCGTAGAGGCTGCCGTAGTCGGCCTCCATCTGCGCGGTCGCCGCGTCCAGGTAGTCCTGGCGGACCTCCTGGAGCGGGATCAGCAGATCGGGGTTCTGCATCCGGCCGGATGCCTTGAGGCCCGCCCGCACCTGGGCGTCGTACGCCCCGCGGAAGGTGTTCGAGGCCAGGTAGTCCCGCTCGGCCGTGGCCTTGGGGACGGCCAGGGCGTTCAGCAGGAGGTAGCTCATCCAGCCCGTCCGGTCCTTGCCCGACGTGCAGTGGTACAGCAGCGGACCCTGGTTGCCGTCGGCGATCTCGCGCAGGGTGGTCGCGAACTGCGCCCGGTTCTCGCGGTTGGTCACGAACGCCCGGTAGACGTCGCGCATGTACGCCTCGGCGCGGCCGCCGCCGAGCATCTGCTCCTGCTTGACGGGATCACCGCTGCCGATCGCGGACAGCAGCAGCCCGTACAGGCCGTTGTCGTTGACCGGGCGGGCGGTGGAGGCCAGACCGGCGGGAAGCTTGTCGGCCCCGTCGTACTGCACCTCCATCGGGATGCGGAAGTCGAGGACCTTCTTGAGGCCCAGACCACCGACGGCCGTGATGTCCGAGGGGGTCAGCTTGCCGAGCGCATCGGCGCGGTAGACCAGTCCCTGACGAACCTGGCCTCCCGTCCAGGTGCGGTAGCCACCGAGGTCGCGGACGTTGACCGCGCCCTGCAGGGGGATCTGGCGGATCGGTTCCGTCGACTGCGTGTGCCAGGGGTGACGCGAGGCGGCGGCACTGCCGGCCGGCGCGGCGTACGCGGCGGCGGGCAGGGTCCCGATGGCGAGGGCGGAAGCGAGCACCGCGGTCGCCAGGCGGATTCGGGCACGGCTCATCTGGGGCAACTCCTGTAACGGAGAAGGGGAATCACCCTGGTGGTGGCAGGGTGCCGAGCGGGTGCGGGGGGAGGGGGAGAAGCTGTGGGGGAGTGAGGCCGTTCAGCCGTTCCAGCACGGCGTGGGCCTCGGCCATGACGCGGGTGACGAGCTCCGCACAGGACGGCAGATCCTCGATCACGCCCGCGACCTGGCCCGATGCCATGACACCGAGGTCCGTACGGCCCTCGACCATGGACGCCTTGAGGAGCATGGGGGTGTTCGCGGCGAGCAGCACCTGGCTCCAGGACAGGTCCTTGCCGTGTTTCATCGCGAGGCCGTCCCGGACCATCTCCGCCCAGGACAGGCCCGACAGCTTCTTGAAGCCGGCCGCGTGCCGCACCGCCTTGACCAGCGCCTTCGCCCGCCCGGACCGCTCCAGGGAAACGACCAGCTCGCTGCGCAGCATCCGGTGCGGGAGCCCGTCCACGGCCGTGGTGACGGTGACGTCCTTCACGGTCGCCTTCAGGTACTCGGCCTTCACCGCGTCCGGGACCGTCGAGTCGGAGGTCAGCAGGAACCGGGTGCCCATCGCGATGCCCGCGGCCCCGTAGGCGAGGGCCGCCACCAGACCGCGGCCGTCGCTGAAACCGCCCGCCGCGATCACCGGGATGTCCACCGCGTCGACCACCTGCGGCAGCAGCACCGTCGTGGCCACGTCACCGGTGTGCCCGCCGCCCTCGCCGCCCTGCACGATCACCGCGTCCGCACCCCACGCCGCTACCTTCTCGGCGTGCCGGCGGGCCCCGATCGAGGGGATCACGACCACGCCCGCGTCCTTGAGCCGCGCGATCAGCTCCCTGGACGGGGCGAGCGCGAAGGAAGCCACCCGCACGCCCTCGTCGATGATCAGCTGCGCCCGCTCGGCCGCGTCCCCGGCGTCCGCGCGCAGATTGACCCCGAAGGGGGCGTCCGTACGGGACTTGACCTCGTGGACCGCCGCCCGCAGCTGGTCCATCGTCATGGTCGCCGAGGCCAGGATGCCGAGCGCGCCCGCATTGGCCGCCCCCGACACCAGGCGCGGGCCGGCCACCCAGCCCATGCCCGTCTGCACGATCGGATGCTCGACCCCGACCAGCTTGGTGAATGCCGTCTCCATCGGCTCAGACCCGCACTTCCCGGTCGCGCAGCCCCTTGGGGTCGATGACCTCGCGGATCAGCCGCAGCTCCTCCGCCGTCGGCTCCCGCGTGTACGGGACCTCCTCGGGGAGGTCCAGCTCGAAGCCGGTCGCCGCCCGGAGCTGCTCCACCGTGACCCCGGGGTGCAGGGAGACCAGGCGCATGGCGTGGTCCGGGCCGCCGAAGTCGAAGACGCCCAGATCGCTGACCACCCGCGGGAGCCGGTGGAACCGGGTCACCCCGGCCGCCTCCGCGCGGTCGTAGCCCACGCCGCTCACCATGTCGACGCGCTCGACGAACACCCGGGTGGAGTGCTTGGGGATCCAGTAGCTCACCGGATTGTTCAGGGTGTTCACCGGGGCTCCGCGCACCCCGAGGAGCTGGCGGGCCGGCTGCTCCCAGTCGCCGATGCAGGAGATGTTCTGGTTGCCGAACCGGTCGATCTGGCTGGCGCCCATCATCACGTGCCGGCGGCCTCCGGTGACCATCGTCAGGTGACGGCGGTACGGGAGCCAGCCCTCGGCCGAGCCGTCGAGCCCGACCAGCATGGCTTCGCCGTCGGTCAGCAGCAGGTCGGGGGAGAAGGTCCGCTTCGCCAGCCGGGCCCCGAAGGAGGGCACCAGGCCCATCGGGCTGGCCAGCACCTCGCCGTTGTCCCGCCAGGCCTCGGCGCAGGCGATCACGCAGTACTCGGCGCGGGTGACCGCGGTCGTGGGCGTCGTGGGCGTCGTGGAGGGCGTGCTCACTTCTGCTCCTCGTGCCAGGCCTGGACGGCCGACTGGTAGGCGTGCTCGCTGCCGCCGGAGAGGAAGCGCTCGGCGAACTCGGGCCAGGGGGTGGTCGCGTACAGCTTCTGGAAGGCCTCGTCGCGGTCGTAGTCGGGGGCGCAGGAGGTGAAGTGCGCGCCGTTCGGGGTCTCCACGACCCCGGTGACCGAGTGCCGGCTGACGAGCAGGGACTGCGGCGGCCCGGACTTGGCGAGCTCCGCGGTCTCGACGAGCTGCTCGCAGGAGACGTAGGCGGTGTCGGCCGTCTCGCAGAAGAGGTCGTCGAAGTACGGGTCGGGGCCCAGGTACTGGGCGTTGCCGAGCCGGTCCGCCCGGTTGAGGTGGACCAGGGCGGCGTCCATGCGCAGGGCGGGGACCGCGACGAACTCCTCCCCGTCGGCGTACGGGGAGGTGACGGTGCGCAGTTCGGGGTTGACGCGCATGACGTCGGAGCCGAGGCCGGCGCGGACGGGCAGGAAGGGCAGCCGGTTGGCCGCCGCGTGCAGGCCCCACATGAACATGGCCTCGTCGAGCTCGGTGAGGGCGAAGGCGCGGCTCTCGCGGGCGGCGCGGTAGTGCGGCTCCAGCGGGATGGAGTCGAGGGTGACGAAGGGGGTGACCAGCTTGCGGATCCGGCCCGCGGCGGCGAGCAGGCCCACGTCGGGGCCGCCGTACGAGATCACGGTGAGATCGGTGATCCCGGTGCGGAGCAGTGCCCGCACCAGGGCCATGGGCTTGCGGCGCGAACCCCAGCCGCCGATGCCGAGGGTCATTCCGCTGCTGAGGCGGCCGACCGCCTCCTCGGGGGTCATGCTCTTGTCGGTCATGCCGATTCCGCCTTTGCGTCCGTCTTTGCGTCCGTGCTGCCGCTTCCGAAGGTGTCGCGGACCCGGTCGGCCACGCCGCTGAGGTTGGCCTCGAAGGTGAAGCCCTGCTCGAAGCGGTAGCTGCGGCGCACGTCCACGGGGTCGATGCCGTTGATGGCCGCCTTGGCGAGCCGGATGAGGTAGCCGTCCTTCTTGGCGATCTCGGCGGCCAGTTCCAGGGCGGCCGCCCGCAGTTCCTCGCGCGGGACCACCTTCCACACCGAGCCGTGCGCGTGCAGTTCGGCGGCGGTGGCGGTGCGCGAGGTGTAGTACAGGGTCCGCATGAGGTGCTGCGGGACGAGCCGGGCCAGGTGGGTGGCGGCCCCGAGGGCGCCCCGGTCCAGCTCGGGCAGTCCGAAGGTCGCGTCCTCGGAGGCCACGATGGCGTCGGCGTTGCCGACCAGGCCGATCCCGCCGCCGAGGCAGAAGCCGTTCACGGCCGCCACGACCGGGACCTCGCACTCGTAGACGGCGGCGAAGGCCTCGTAGCAGCCGCGGTTGGCGCCGATGAGCGAGGCGTGACCGGTGTCGCGCTGCATCTCCTTGATGTCGACGCCGGCGTTGAAGCCGCGGCCCTCGGCGGCCAGCACCACGCACCGGACCTCCGGGTCGCGGCCGGCCGCGCGCAGGGCGTCGGCCAGGTCGTACCAGCCCTGCACGGGCAGTGCGTTGACGGGCGGGAAGTCGACTGTGACGAGTGCGATGCCCTTGTCGGGGCTTGAGGTGGAGACACCCATGAGCGGATCAGCTACCTTTCCACCAAACATTTGTTAGGTGAGGAAGGTAGCAGCCGATGGAGCTCAACGGGAGGGTTGTCGTCGTCACCGGCGGAACCCGCGGCGTCGGCGCCGGGATCGCGCGGTCGTTCCTCGCGGCGGGGGCCGAGGTCGTCGTCTGCGCGCGCCGGCCGCCGGAGGAACCGGTGGCGGTGGAGGGCCGCTCGGCCTCGTTCACCGCCGTCGACCTGCGCAATCCGGCCGCCGTACAGGACTTCTTCGGCGCGGTGGCCAGGCGCCACGGGCGGCTCGACTGCCTGGTGAACAACGCCGGCGGAACCCCGTACCGGCTGCTGGGGGAGGGTGAGGCCGAGCGCCACGCACGGGTCGTCGAGCTCAACCTGATCGCCCCGATGACCGCCTCGGTCGCCGCGTACCCCTGGCTCCGCGAGACCCGGGGCTCGATCGTCATGATCGGCAGCGTCAGCGGGACCCGGCCCTCGCCGGGCACGGCGGCCTACGGGGCGGCGAAGGCCGGCCTGGAGAACCTGGCCCGCTCCATGGCCGTGGAATGGGCCCCCGAGGTACGGGTCAACTCGCTGGTCCTGGGCATGGTGCGGACCGAGCTGTCGCACCTGCACTACGGCGACGAGAGCGGCATCGCGGCGGTCGGCGCGACCGTGCCGCTGGGGCGCCTGGCGGAGCCCTCGGACGTGGGCGAGGCGGCCGTCTTCCTGGCCTCCGGCCGGGCGGGATACGTGAGCGGGGCCAGCCTGCTCGTGCACGGGGGCGGGGAACGGCCGGCGTTCCTGGACGCGGCAACTGCGAACAAGCCGGACGAGGCGAACGAGCCGAACGAGCCGAACAAGTCGAAGAAGGAGAGCTGACATGGGACTTGCCGAAGGCCGTGTGGTCATCGTGACGGGCGCCGGGCGGGGGCTGGGCCGCGCCCATGCGCTGGCCTTCGCGGCGGAGGGTGCGCGGGTCGTGGTCAACGACCTCGGCGTCGGCCTGGACGGGCTGCCCGGCCCGGAGAGCCCGGCGGCGCAGGTCGTCGCCGAGATCCGGGCGGGGGGCGGGGAAGCGGTGGCCCACGGCGGCGACATCGCCACGACGGAGGGCGCGGCGTCACTGGTCGAGACGGCCGTCTCGGCCTTCGGGCGGCTGGACACCCTGGTCAACAACGCCGGGTTCCTGCGCGACCGGATGCTCGTGAACCTGGACGAGGACGACTGGGACGCCGTGATGCGGGTCCACCTGAAGGGGCACTTCCTGCCGCTCAAGCACGCGGCGGCGTACTGGCGGGCCGAGGCGAAGGAAGGCCGCCAGGTGGCCGCCCGGGTCGTGAACACCTCCTCGGGGGCGGGGCTCCTCGGCTCCGTGGGCCAGGGCAACTACAGCGCGGCCAAGGCCGGGATCCTGGGGCTGACCCTGGTGTCGGCGGCGGAGATGGGTCGCTACGGGGTCCAGGTCAACGCGATCGCCCCCGCCGCGCGGACCCGGATGACGGAACAGACCTTCGCGGACACCATGGCCGCCCCGGAAACCGGGGCCTTCGACGCGATGGCCCCGGAGAACGTCTCCCCGCTGGTGGTCTGGCTCGGCTCCGACGCCTCGGCCGGAGTCACGGGCCGGGTCTTCGAGACGGAGGGCGGCCGCATCACGGTGATGGAAGGCTGGCGCCCCGGCCCGACCGCGGACCGCGGAGCGCGGTGGACTCCGTCGGAAGCGGGGGAAACGGCGACAAAGCTACTGGCCCAGTCGGAACCGCCGCAGCCGGTGTACGGGGCACGCTGACGCTGCGAGGGGTGGGGCGGGGTGGGGTGGGGCGGGCTGGGCCGCGCCGGGCTGGGCTGGGCTGGGTTGGGTGGGCTGTGCCGGGTCCGGGCCCGGGTCCGGGCTCGGGCTCGGGGGCATGTCCGGGCACCGGTCCGGGGCCGGGACCCCGTTCCGCGCCGGCCGTTTCTGTGGGGCGGGCCGGTGGCGGAGCGGGGCCGTGGCCTGAGCCGGTGACGGGCTCCCACGCCGGGGCGGGCTCCGGTGTGGGGGCCGCCGGGACCACCATGAAGTCGTCGTCCTCGTGTTCCGCGCCCGGGTGACCGCAGACGCCGTCTTCCCGGTGTGCCGGTCGAACTCGAAGGCCAAGGTGCCCGCGGCGGCCCTGTCGTACCGCTGCTGCGTGATCTCGATGTGCGGGGAGCCGGTTCCCCCATCCGCCCCCGCCCCCGAGCCACGCCGTGGTGTCCACGTTCGCGGCGACGTTCGCGGCGACCGCCGTCAGCGGGACCGCGGGGATGTCGGCCGTGCGGAACGTGAACGTGAACGTGAACCTGAACCTGAACGTGGACCAGGCTCCCGCGGCGAGCCGATTCGGGAACCCCACCGGCTCGGTGCGGGCCCACGCCGTCTGCGCCCACGCCCGCGCCCCGGAGCCGAAGGGGTCGGCGCCCCAGCACCCCGGGCCCGTGCGCGGTGGCGCAGGCCTGAGCCGCGCGCAAGACCCCCGAACCGCCCCGGAGGTTCGCCCCGGGCACCCGGATTCCCGCCCGGGCGGGCCTTTCCCGGTGGCCGGGAAAACGCCCTCCCGGCGCCGGACGCGGGCCGTCTAGCCTCGCCGCACCGCATCCGGCCCCCGTACGCAAGGACCCGCACATGCTCTCGGACCGCCACCGGCTCCACGTCGCGCAGCAGCTGCGATCCGCCGAGCACGGGCGGACGCCCGTCGCACCGCTCGGCGACCGCTTCCCCGGGATCGACACCGAGGACGCCTACGAGATCCAGCTCCTCAACATCCGCCACCGCCTCGCGGCCGGCGACCGCGTCACCGGGCACAAGGTGGGGCTGTCGTCCCCCGTCATGCAGGCCATGATGGGCGTCGACGAACCCGACTACGGGCACCTGCTGACGAGCATGGAGCTGCCCCAGGACACCCCCGTCCCCGCCGCCGCGTACTGCGCGCCGCGCGTCGAGGTCGAGGTCGGCTTCGTCCTCGGCGCCGACCTCCCCGGCGAGGGCTGCACCGTCGCCGACGTCCTGGCCGCCACCGAGCGGGTCGTCCCGGCCCTGGAGCTCATCGACAGCCGGATCGCCGACTGGCGCATCACCATCGCCGACACCATCGCCGACAACGCCTCCTCCGCCGGATACGTCATCGGCGAGGGCCGCGATCCGCGCGGGCTGGACCTGAAGGCCGTCGAGGCCACCCTGACCAGCGGATCCGAGACCCTGGCGAGCGGCCGCAGCGACGCCGTGCTCGGCGATCCCGCCGCCTCCGTCGCCTGGCTGGCCCGTACCGTCGCCCGCTTCGGGGTGCAGCTCCGCAAGGGCCACCTCATCCTGCCCGGGTCCTGCACCCGCGCCGTGGCCGTGGCCGCCGGGCGGACGTACACCGCCGACTTCACCGGGCTCGGCCCGGTGTCCCTCTCCTTCATCTGAGGTGCCATGACGAACACCAGGAAAGCGACCGCCGCCATCGTCGGCTCCGGGAACATCGGGACCGACCTGCTCTACAAGCTCCTGCGCTCCCCGCACATAGAACCCCGCTGGATGATCGGCGTGGACCCCGCCAGCGAGGGTCTGGCCCGCGCCCGCAGCGCCGGAATCGAAGCCTCCCACGCGGGAGTCGACTGGCTGCTGGCCCGAGACGAGCTGCCCGACCTGGTCTTCGAGGCCACCTCCGCCTACGTGCACCGCTCCAACGCCCCGCGCTACGCCGAACTCGGCATCAAGGCCGTCGACCTGACCCCCGCCGCCGTCGGCCCCGCCGTGGTCCCGCCCGCAAACCTGACCGCCCACCTCGACCGGGCCAACGTCAACATGATCACCTGCGGCGGCCAGGCCACCATCCCCATGGTGTACGCCGTCTCCCGCGTGGTGCCCGTCGCCTACGCGGAGATCGTCGCCTCGGTGGCCTCCGTCTCGGCGGGCCCCGGCACCCGGGCCAACATCGACGAGTTCACCCGTACCACCGCCCGCGGGATCGAGGAGATCGGCGGCGCCGCCCGCGGCAAGGCCATCATCATCCTCAACCCCGCCGACCCGCCGGTGATCATGCGCGACACCGTCTTCTGCGCGATCCCGGCCGACGCCGACCGGGGCGCCATCGCCGCCTCCGTCAAGCAGGTCGCCGAGGACGTGGCCTCGTACGTACCGGGCTACCGGCTGCGCACCGAGCCGCAGTTCGACGACCCCTCCCCGCTCAACGGGGGCACGGCCCGGATCGCGATCTTCCTGGAGGTGGAGGGCGCCGGCGACTACCTGCCGCCCTACGCCGGAAACCTCGACATCATGACCGCCGCCGCCACCAAGGTCGGCGAGGAGTTCGCGAAGGGACTGCAGAAGTGACCACCTGCTCGACCTACTCCGACACCCTCGACATCCGCATCACCGACTCCTCCCTGCGCGACGGCTCGCACGCCAAGCGCCACCAGTTCACGGGCGAGGACGTACGGGCGATCGTCTCCGCGCTCGACGGCGCGGGGGTCCCCGTCATCGAGGTCACGCACGGCGACGGACTCGGCGGATCCTCCTTCAACTACGGCTTCTCGAAGACCCCCGAGCAGGAGCTCATCAAGATCGCCGCGGAGACGGCGCGCCGGGCGAAGATCGCCTTCCTGATGCTTCCGGGGCTCGGCGTGAAGGACGACATCCGCGCCGCCCACGGCAACGGCGGGCAGATCTGCCGGATCGCCACGCACTGCACCGAGGCGGACATCTCCGTCCAGCACTTCGGGCTCGCCCGCGAGATGGGCCTGGAGACCGTCGGCTTCCTGATGATGGCCCACTCCACCACCCCCGAGAACCTGGCCCGACAGGCCCGGATCATGGCCGACGCCGGCTGCCAGTGCGTGTACGTGGTCGACTCGGCGGGCGCCATGGTCATGGACGAGGTCACCGACCGGGTCGCGGCGCTCGTCGCCGAGCTCGGCGCCGATGCCCAGGTCGGCTTCCACGGTCACGAGAACCTCGGCCTGGGCGTGGGCAATTCGGTCGCCGCCGTCCGCGCCGGCGCGCTCCAGATCGACGGCTCCACCCGGCGCCTGGGCGCCGGAGCGGGGAACACGCCCGTCGAGGCCTTCGCCGCCGTCTGCCTGAAGATGGGCATCCGCACCGGCATCGACGTCCTGAAGATCATCGACGCGGCCGAGGACGTGGTCCGCCCCGTCATGGACGACGAGTGCACCCTCGACCGCATGGCCCTGCTCATGGGCCACGCCGGGGTCTACTCCAGCTTCCTCAAGCACGCCTACCGGCAGGCCGAGCGCTACGGGGTCTCCGGCGCGCAGATCCTCCTGCGCGCGGGCGAGCGCCGCCTCGTCGGCGGCCAGGAGGACCAGCTCATCGACATCGCGCTCGAACTCGCCGCCGAAGCTCCGTAGCCCCTTGGTCCCTTGGCCCCTGAGCCCCAACTCCCCGTAGCCCCGTAGCCATACCCCCATCGCACCCGAGCACGCCCACAACGAAGTGGAGGGCCACCCCGTGACCGCAATCGAAGAAGAGCCCCGTGTCATCGAGGCCGCCGCCGTGCCGACCCGGTTCGCCCGAGGCTGGCACTGCCTGGGCCTCGCCGCCGCCTTCAAGGACGGAACCCCCCACGAGGTCCAGGCCTTCGGCACCAGACTCGTCGTCTTCCAGGGCGCCGGGAGCAGGGAGCTGAGCGTCCTGAACGCCTACTGCCCCCACATGGGCGGCAACCTCGCCCACGGCACCGTCAAGGGCGACACCGTCGCCTGCCCCTTCCACGACTGGCGCTGGTCCGGGGACGGCCGCTGCGCCGCGGTCCCCTACGCCCGGCGGGTCCCGCCGCGCGCCAGGACCCGCGCCTGGACCACGCTGGAACGCAACGGCCAGCTCTACGTCTGGCACGACCCGGAGGGCAACCCGCCCCCGCCCGAGGTGACGATCCCCGTCATCGAGGGCGTCGGCGACCCCGAGTGGAGCGACTGGAGCTGGAACTTCCTGCGCGTCGAGAACTCCAACTGCCGCGAGATCGTCGACAACGTCGTCGACATGGCGCACTTCTACTACGTGCACTACGCCTTCCCGCACTACTTCAAGAACGTCTTCGACGGCCACGTCGCCACCCAGTACATGGAGTCCACCCCGCGCGGCGACGTGGACCTCGGCACCCTCTCCACCGGTGGCGGCCTGCGCTCGGACGCCTCGTACTACGGTCCCTCCTACATGATCGACAAGCTGTGGAGCGATATCGGCGGCGGCGTCGAACTCGAATCGGTCCTCATCAACTGCCATTACCCGATCGACGAGAACAGCTTCGTGCTCATGTACGGGACCATCGTCAAGAAGCTCCCCGGCATGACCGACGAACAGGCCGCCGACGCCGCCCGCCTCACCTCCGAGGGCCTGGCCGTCGGCTTCGAGCAGGACGTCGAGATCTGGAAGAACAAGACCCGCATCGACAACCCCCTCCTCACCGAGGAGGACGGCCCCGTCTACCAGCTCCGCCGCTGGTACGAGCAGTTCTACGTGGACGCCGCCGACGTCAAGGACGAGATGGTCCGCCGCTTCGAGTTCGAGATCGACACCGCCCGCGCCACCGCCGCCTGGAAGGCCGAGGTCGCCGAGAACCTCGCCCGCCGCGCGGCCGGGACCCCGTGATGACCCCCGTCGCCTGTGGGGAGTGCGCCGCGGTGGTGCTGTGCGAGAAGTTCAGCCCCGCCCACACCCAGATCCAGTGGACCGAGGAGGCCGCAGTGCTTCCGGGGGGATGCCCGCGCATCACCGCCGAGGTCGCGGCGGGCCGGCCCAGCGCCCGCGTCCGCTCCTGCGGGGCCCTGCGCGCGGCCATCGAGGCCGCCGTCCTGGCGGGCCGCCTGGAGGTGCCGGCCGATGTCTGACACCGACCGCCTTACGAGGTCCCGCGCCGCGGAGGTCCGGAGCCCGGCCCCGGCTGCCGCCCGGGGCGGAGCCGGCAGCAGGCTGCTGGTCCGCGTCACGGACCGGATCCAGGAGACCCCCGAGGCGGTCTCCCTCGTACTCGACGCGGAACTCCCGTACCGCCCCGGGCAGTTCCTGACCGTCCGGGTGCCCGGTGGCGCGGCCCGCTGCTACTCCCTGGCGGGCTCCCCGCACGCCGGGGACCCGCTGCGCATCACCGTCAAACGGGTCCCCGGCGGCCTCGGCTCCGGCTGGCTGTGCCAGGACGTGGGCATCGGCGACCAGCTGGAGATCCTGCCCCCCGCCGGCACCTTCACCCCGCCCGACCTGGACCGGGACCTGCTGCTGGTGGCGGGGGGCAGCGGGATCACCCCGGTGCTGTCGGTCGCGAAGTCGGCGCTCGTGACCGGCGGGGGGCACGTCACCCTGGTGTACGCCAACCGCGACCCCGGCTCGGTGATCTTCCGCGACGAGCTGTGGGGGCTCGCCGAGGACCACCCCGGGCGGCTCACCGTCGTGCACTGGCTGGAGACCCTCCAGGGACTGCCGACCGCCCCGCAGCTGGGCCCGCTCGTGGCCCCGTACGCGAGCCGCGAGGCCTACCTGTGCGGGCCCGCCCCGCTGATGGACGCGGCGGAGGCGGCGATCCGCTCCGCGGGCGGCCGGGGGCGGGCGATCCACCGCGAGCGGTACTTCTCGCTGAGCGGCGACGTCTTCACCGGCCCGGCGCCCGCCTCGGGCCCGGGTCCCGCCTCCGGCCCCGGTCAAGGTCCCGTCGTCGCCGCCCCCGACGCGGCGGGCTGCGCCATCGCCGAGGTGGAGTTCGAGGGGAGCGTGCACACCGTGGACTGGCCCGCCGGGACCCCGCTGCTCGACGCCCTGCTCTCCGCGGGCGTCCCCGCCCCGTACTCCTGCCGCGAAGGCGCCTGCAGCGCCTGCTGCTGCCGGGTGCTGGAAGGGGAGGTCACGATGGTCCGCAACGAGGTCCTGGACCGTGAGGACCTGGCCGACGGCTACGTCCTGGCCTGCCAGGCCCTGCCGCTCGGCGACCGGATCCGCGTCACCTACGAGGGCTGACCGGCGTCGCCGGGCCCGCCGCCCCGCCGAACGGCCGCGGGCCCGGCCCCCTGGCGAGGGGTCGGGCCCGAAGTCGTTCACTCGTGCGTTGCGGTACCACTACCCACTACATCCACTCGCTGAACCGCAGCCAGCCCATCATGTTGTCCATCGCCTGCGCCGAGACCGCCGGCTCCAGGTCCCGCGCGGGCGCCGCCGCCCGCCCCGGCCGGCCCGGCCCGTACAGCTCCCGCCACACCGACCGCGCGCAGGCCAGTACCGCCGGAGCGAGGCGGGCCGTATCCCGGTCGCCGCGGCCGGAGGACACCGACACGGCGGCCACGGCCCGCCCGGCGCCCCGCAGCGGAGCGGCCACGCAGGAGATGCCGCGGAAGCTCTCCTCCCGGTCGTGGGCCACCCCGCGCTCGCGGACCGCCGCCAGCTCCGAACGCAGCGCCAGGGGCCTGATCAGGGTGCGCGCGGTGCGCGGGCGCAGCCCCTGCGCGAGGACGTGTTCCACCGCGGCGGGATCGCTGAACGCGAGGATCGCCTTCCCGGCGGCCGTGCAGTACGCCGGCATCCGGCCGCCGACCCGTGAGGGCACGGTCGTCGCCTCCGAGCCGCCGATCCGCTCCAGGAACACCACCTCGGCCCCGTCGAGCACCGACAGGTGCACCACCCGGCCCGTCTGCTCGTGCAACGCGTGCAGCAGCGGCAGCGCGGCCCGGCGCAGCCGGTTGTGGTGGGAGGCGAGCGCGCCCAGCTCCAGCATGCGCATGCCCATGCGGTAGTCCCGGCCCTCGCGGTCCAGCCAGCGCAACTGCACCAGCTGGTCGAGGATCCGGTGGGCGGAGGAACGTGGGATTCCGGAGCGGCGCACGACCTCCGTGAGCGACAGCCGAGGCTGTGGACCTTCGAAGGCGCCCAGCACCTTCGCGGCCTTCTCCAGCAGCGAAAGCGGTGCGGGCCCGGTCTCCGCGACCTGCTCCATGAACTGGTCGAGCACGAGAAAACCCCCTGCGTGAGGCGTTGGGGCGACCCTGCCACGCGCCCCCGGCCGGAGGGAAGCACCCGGAGGGGTCTATTTCATTCAGTAATACTTCAAGTAGTCGTTTCCGGGAGTTCGGGCGGGCTTCCCGCTCAGCGGGAACAGCTCGTTCCGCGCCCGGGCCACCCGGCGTACGTTCCTCGCCATCGAACCGGAAACCGATCCGGAAACCGATCCCGGACACCCATCCCGGACACCCGAAGAGCCTTGATCTGAGAAGGGGACACCATGAGTGACGAAGAGGTCCTCGCAGCGGTCCGCGCCCTCGCCCCCGCCCTCCGCGAGCGCAGCGCCGAGGCCGAAAGCCTGCGCAAGGTCCCCGAGGAGAGCATCAAGGAACTCGCCGCCACCGGCTTCTTCCGGCTGCTCCAGCCCAAGGCCCACGGTGGGCACGCCGCAGACCCCGCCCTCTTCTACGCCGCCGTCAAGGACATCGCCAAGGCCTGCGGCTCCACCGGCTGGGTCGCCTCCGTCGTCGGCGTCCACCCCTGGCACGTCGCCCTCTACGACCCCCGCGCCCAGGAAGAGGTCTGGGGCCAGGACCGCGACACGCGGATCTGCTCCTCCTACGCCCCCACCGGCAAGGTCACCCCCGTCGACGGAGGCTTCACCCTCAGCGGCCGCTGGCACTTCTCCTCCGGCTGCGACCACACCGACTGGGCCCTGCTCGGCGGACTGGTCACCGACGCCGAAGGCCGCCCCGTCGACATGCGGACCTTCCTGATCCCGCGCTCCCAGTACCGCATCGACGAGGTTTGGGACACCGTCGGCCTGCGCGGCTCCGGCTCCAACGACATCGTCGTCGAGGAGGTGTTCGTCCCCGAACACCGCGCCCTCAGCTTCGGCCCGGTCACCGCCCTCCAGGTACCCGGCCACCGCCTCAACCCCGAGCCGCTCTACCGGCTCCCCTACGCCTCCGTCTTCACCACCACCATCTCCACCCCCATCGTCGGCATCGCCGAAGGCGCCTACGAGGACTACGTCTCCGCGACCCGCGAACGCTTCCGCATCTCCTACGGCCAGCAGGTCGCCGAAGACCCCTTCGCCCAGGTCCGCATCGCCCGCGCCGCCAGCGACATCGACGCCTCCTGGCTCCAGCTCCAGCGCAACGTCTCGGAGCTCTACGCCCTCGCCGCACGCGGCGAGGAACTCCCCACACCGCTGCGGACCCGGGCCCGCCGCGACCAGGTCCTCGCCACCGAGCGCTGCGTCGCCGCCGTCGACCTCCTCATGGAGAACGCGGGCGGCAGCGCCATGCGCACCGGCCCCAACCCCGTCCAGCGCGCCTGGCGCGACGTCCACACCGGCCGCGGGCACGCCGCCAACGACCCGGAGCGGGCCCTGGTCCTGTTCGGACAGGGCGCCCTCGGCCTCGACATCCAGGACACGATGCTGTGAGAGCGCAGGGATTCACGTACGAGAACACCTCCCGCACCGCCGAGGCAGGCGGGATGACCCTGCACTACCACGAGGCGGGCCCCCTCCACGAGGCTGACGGGCCCGTCGTGATCATGCTGCACGGCGGCGGGCCCGGCGCCTCCGGCTGGTCCAACTTCGGCGGCAACCTGCCCCACTTCGCCGAGCGGTTCCGCACCCTGCTCGTCGACCAGCCCTGCTACGGCCGCTCCGACAAACCGGAACCCGACCGCGATTACTTCGGCTTCAGCGCGAACGCCGTCATCGCCCTCATGGACGAACTCGGCATCGAACGCGCGCACTTCATCGGCAACTCGCTCGGCGGCGGCACCGCCACCCGGCTCGTCCTGGACCACCCCGAACGCGTCGGCAAACTCCTCCTCATGGGCCCCGGCGGGATCTCGCTCAACCTCTTCTCCGCCGACCCCACCGAGGGCATCAAGCGGCTCTTCGAGTTCAGCCTCGCCGCCGAGCCCACCCGCGAGCAGATGCGTACCTTCCTCACCACCCTCGCCCACGACCCGGCGATCGTCACCGACGCCCTCGTCGAGGAGCGCTACGCCCAGGCCACCGACCCCGAAGCCCGGCTCGGCAACGCCCGCATGGGCGCCTCCTTCGCCAAGTGGCCCGAGGCCGCCATGCTCTGGCGCGAAGCGCACCGCATCAGCCGTCCCGTCCTGCTGACCTGGGGCCGCGAGGACCGCGTCAACCCGGTCGACGGCGCCTTCCTCGCGCTGAAGACCATCCCCGACGCCCGTCTGCACGTCTTCCCGCACTGCGGGCACTGGGCGCAGACCGAGGCCGCCGACGAGTTCAACCGCCTCGCCACCGACTTCTTCCTCCACTGAACTCACCGCCGGACCCCGCACCGATCCCCGCACCGATCCCCGCACCGATCCCACCGAGGAGTTCCCGCATGGACATCCGCGCACTCGGCTACCTCCGCATCGAGACCGCCGACCTCGCCGCCTGGCGCACCTACGTCCTCGACATCCTCGGCATGGCCGAAGCCGCAGGCACCACGGACACCCGCCTCAACGTCCGCATCGACGACCGCACGCACCGCTTCCAATTCGTCGCCGGCGCCCAGGACCGGCTGCTCGCCGCCGGCTTCGAAGTGGCGAACGCCCGCGCCCTCGAAGACGCCGCCGCCGCACTGGAGGCCGCCGGACACCCCGTCAAACAGGGCGACGCCGAAACCCTCGCCGACCGCCGCGTCCAGGGCCTCATCCACTGCGAGGACCCCAGCGGCAACCCCCTGGAGATCTACTGGGGCCAGGCCCAGGACCACACCCCCCTCCCGGCCCGGTACGGCAACCGCTTCGTCACCGGCGGCCGCGAGGGCAGCCTCGGCCTCGGCCACGTCGTCCTGCCCGCCGCCGACACCGAGGCCACCCTCGACTTCTACGAGAACCTCCTCGGCTTCCAGCTGCGCGACTCGATGCGGCTGCCCCCGGTCGCCGTCCCCACCGGCAAGCCGGGCCAGGACTTCTACTGGATGCACTTCCTCAGCCCCAACCGCCGCCACCACAGCCTCGGCCTCTACCCCGGCGCGCTGCCGCCCGGCATCGTCCACTTCATGGTCGAGCTGGAGACCCTCGACGACGTCGGCTACTGCCTCGACCGCATGAACGAGGCGGGCATCCCCATCGCCTCCACCCTCGGCCGGCACTCCAACGACCACATGGTCTCCTTCTACGCCCAGGCCCCCGGCGGCTTCCAGGTCGAGTGCGGCTGGGACGGCCTGCTCGTCGACCCCGCCACCTGGACCGCGAAGGAGATCACCGCGGACAGCTTCTGGGGCCACCAGTGGAACGGCTGACCGGCCCCGGAACCGGCCCCGGAACCGGCGCCGACGCCCCCGCCGACGCCGTCGATCCGGCCCTGTTCCGCGAGGTCCTCGGCGCCTTCGCCTCCGGCATCACCGTCGTCGCGGCCCTCGCGGACGACGGCCGCCCGGCCGGGCTGGCCTGCCAGTCCTTCGCCTCCCTCTCCCTCGATCCGCCGCTGGTCCTGCTCTGCGTGGGCAAGGGATCCTCCAGCTGGCCCAGGGTCCGCGCCGCCGGCCGCTTCGGCGTCAGCATCCTCGCCGAGGAACAGCGCGCCGTGTGCGAGGCGCTGGGCCGCCGCGGCGAGGACAAGTTCGCCGGCGTCGACTGGGAACGCTCCGCCCACGGAGCCGTCCGCGTGCGGGGAGCCCTCGCCACCGTCGACTGCGCCCTCGAAGAGGTCCACGAGGCGGGCGACCACTACCTCGTCACCGCCCGGGTCCTCGAACTGACCGCCCGGGACGGCGGATCCCCCCTCCTCTACTACCGCAGCGACTACGCCACGGGAGCCTTCGGATGACAGCAGCCGAGCACGCCACCGAGCCCACCGGGGCCGGCGAGCCCACCGAGGCCGCCACCCGGTACGCCTACGACGTGGTGGTCGTCGGCTCCGGCGCCGCCGGATTCGCCGCCGCCGTCACCGCCCGGCTGCGCGGCCTGAGCGTCCTCGTCGTGGAGAAGACCGAGGCCTACGGAGGTTCCACCGCCCTGTCCGGCGGCGCGATCTGGGTCCCCGGCAACTTCCACCTCGACCGGGCCGCCCTCGCCGACACCCGCGAGAAGGCCCGCGCCTACCTCGACGCCACCGTCGGCGACCGGGTGCCGGCCGCACGCAAGGAGGCCTACCTCAGCCACGGCCCGCGCATGGTCAGGGAGTTCCACGACCGCACCGAGATCCGCTTCATGTACACCCCCGGCTACTCGGACTACTTCCCCGAGGCCCAGGGCGGCATGGCGCAGGGCCGCTCCATCGAACCGTGCATCGTCGACTTCAAACGGCTCGGCCCGCTCGGCGCCTCCATGCGCCGGGCCGGACTGCCCACGTACGGGCTGACCATGACCTCGTACGACTTCCGCTTCCTGAACATGGTCAGCCGGACCTGGGCGGGCCGCAAGACCTCCGTCAAGGTCGGCCTGCGCGCCGTCGGGGCGCTGGTCACCGGCCGCAAACTGCTCTCCCTCGGCGAGGCGCTCATCGCCCGCATGCGCCTGTCCCTGGACGCGCTCGGCGGCGAACTGTGGCTGTCGGCGCCCCTGACCGGTCTGGTCACGGACCCGGCCGGCCGGGTGACGGGCGTACGGGTCCTGCGCGCCGGGCGCGAGGTGACCGTGGCGGCGCGGGGCGGGGTGGTGCTGGCCTCGGGCGGGTTCTCGCACGACCAGGCCCTGCGCGAGAAGCACCTGCCCGCGCCCACGTCCACGGCCTGGACGCACGCCTCGGAGGGCCAGACCGGAGACGCCCTGAAGCTCGGTGGGGAACTGGGGGCCGCCACCGATCTGCTGGACAAGGTCTGGGGCGCACCGTCGGTGTGCCCGCCGGGGGAGAAGCCCTTCTTCCTCGTCGCCGACCGGGGCATCCCCGGCATGGTCATCGTCAACGAGGCGGGGGAGCGCTACGCCAACGAGGCCCTGCCGTACCACGCGTTCGTGGACCGGATGTACGCCGCCGACCGGCCCGACGCCAGGACCGTGCCGTCCTGGCTGATCCTGGACGCCCGCTCCAAGGCCCGGTACATCTTCGCCGGCCTCTTCCCCGGGCAGCCCTTCCCGAAGAAGTGGCTGGAGAGCGGCTTCCTGAAGAAGGCCGACACCGTGGAGGAACTGGCCCGGCAGATCTCCGCCCCTGCCCTGCCCGCCGCGATCAGCCGCTTCAACTCCTTCGCCGAGGTCGGCACCGACCGGGACTACGGGCGGGGCGAGAGCGTCTACGACCGCTACTACGGCGACCCGACGCTGCCCAACCCGAACCTGGCGCCGATCGAGAAGGGCCCCTTCTACGCGGTCCCCGTGCACCCGGGGGACATCGGCACCAAGGGCGGCCTCGTCACGGACACCGACGGCCGGGTGCTCCGCGAGGACTCCACCCCGGTCCCGGGCCTCTACGCCTGCGGCAACTGCTCGGCGGCGGTGATGGGGGAGACCTACCCCGGACCCGGCGCGACGATCGGCCCCGCCATGGCCTTCGGCTGGGCCGCCGTCAACGCGATCGCGGCGGGGCTGGAGTAGCGGGCCCGGCCAGGAGAGCCGGCTAGGAGAGCTTGCCGCCGTAGTCCGGCAGCTTGACGGTGCGCTCTGCGTGGCCGCCCACCAGGTCGCTCTCGTTGTTGCCGATGTTGGCGATGATCGTGTAGCCGCGCGCCTCGATCTCCGCCCGCTTGGCCGTCTTGTAGGCGCTGACCTCGCCGAACAGGGCGGGCAGATCGCGCACGTAGAGCCCCGAGACCGGGTAGCCGACCGCCTTGAGGTTGCGCTCGGTCAGGGAGTACACGATGCCCGGGCGGGCGGTGACGAAGAAGACGGCGACCCCGCGGTCGCTCGCGTACCGGGTCAGGTCGCGGACCTGGGCGATCGCGGGGGTGGGGAAGGTCCAGAACCAGTGGAAGTCCGTCTCCAGCGAGGAGTTGTCGATGTCGAGGACGATCGCCGGCTTCTCCCCGGCCGGCGCGGCGGCGATGCGCTGCTCGATCCCGGGGCGGGCCGCATCGACGACGGCGGAGACGTCGCGCTGCCAGGTGGCGTAGTCGAGGCCGAGGAACACCGCGTTGCCGCCGGGGGCGGAGGCGGTGACGGCCGCGACGGCGGGCGCGGCCGTCGTGGCGGGGGCCGCCTGGGCGGCGGTGGCCGGAACCAGGGCCAGTACGGCGGCCGCGGCCACGGCCACGGCGGCGGCCGTGCTGCGGGTACGGGTGCGGGTGCTGCGCATGGGGGACGCTCCTCGATCACGTGTTGGCATGTACGTGACCAGGCTGGGGATCGCCCGCCCTCATGTCTACCGGCCGGTAAGTAACTTTTCATGACCGGCCGGTGAACCTCCGTCACGCGCCGCCCAGCATGTCGCCTACGTGTCGCAGTCCAGCACCGTGCGGCACAGCCCGCAGCGGGCCCGGACCGGCCCGCTGCGGGCGGGCAGCCGCAGCCGCTGCCCGCACACCGGGCACGGGAACCACACCCGCAGCCCGGCCGGATGCCCCTCGAAGCCGTACGGGGCTCCGGGCGCGGCGGTCCCGGTCCGGCGGGCCGCCGCGTACCGCAGCCGCTCCGCCGGGCCCGCGGCCGCCAGGGGAGCCCGACGCAGGTCCCGGTCGGCTCGCGCGCGGCCGCGCACGTACGCCTCGTAGGCCTGCGGACTGGTGAACCACGCGGAGAGGTCCTCGCCCCCGAGGAACCGGCCGCGCCGGGCGAGGACGTACCCGAACTCCTCCGGGGTGAGGTAGCCGAGCTTCTGGTGGGTGAGCCCGTCCTCCCGGTAGGCGTCGAGCAGCAGCCAGCCGGCGCCGAGGTACGCGGCGGCGGTGTCGGTGAGGATCTCGTTGTCGGCGGTGGCGGGGAAGCGCAGGCCGAGGCGGTGCAGCAGCACGTGCGTGACCTCGTGGGCGAGGGCGGCCGCCAGATCGCGGCGGTGGACCCGGAAGCGGTCGTTGACCTCGACGAAGTACTCGGGCCCGGCGGCCAGTTCCACCGTCGCCGCCTCCTCCATCGCCCGGAAGCCGACGATCAGGCGCGCGTCGGGCAGCCGCAGGGCGCGGACCATCGCGGAGGCCACCCGGTGGGCGCCCGGGTACAGCTCCTCGGAGGCGGAGAAGGCGGCATCGGCGGGGGTGAAGGGGGTGTCGTAGGCGCGGATCCCGTCGGCGGACAGCCGCCGGAACAGCGCGGTGACGGACGCGCGGACCGTCTCCAGATGAGGAAATCCGTGCTCGATCGGGCTGCTGCGCCGTCCGTTGTGCGTCACGGGGCACCTCCGGCCGGAAGTTGTCCGAAAACGCGTTCTTGATGGGCCCGGCGTGAGCGGTGTGTCATGTCCCCGTCACTCGTGCGGGCCATCCCACCCGTCATGAGGCGACGCGCACGGCCCAACCCCCCACGAAAGGCAGTGTGTCGACTGTGTCCAGCCTCGTCACCACCCTCAAGCGCGCCCTCGCCGTCGGAGCCGTGGCCCTCGCGGCCGTCAGCCTCCAGCCCGGCACCGCCACCGCCGGCACGGCACCCGTCGTCGGCGGCACCCGCGCCGCCCAGGGCGAGTTCCCCTTCATGGTCCGCCTCTCCATGGGCTGCGGCGGCGCCCTCTACACCCAGCAGATCGTGCTCACCGCCGCCCACTGCGTGAGCGGCTCCGGCAACAACACCTCCATCACCGCCACCGCCGGAGTCGTCGACCTCAACAGCTCCAGCGCCATCAAGGTCAAGTCCACCAAGGTGCTCCAGGCCCCCGGCTACAACGGCACCGGCAAGGACTGGGCCCTCATCAAGCTGGCCAAGCCCATCAACCTGCCCACCCTCAAGATCGCCGACACCAAGGCCTACGACAACGGCACCTTCACCGTCGCCGGCTGGGGCGCCACCCGGGAAGGCGGCGGCCAGCAGCGCTACCTGCAGAAGGCCACCGTCCCCTTCGTCTCCGACGCCTCCTGCCAGGCCTCCTACGACGGTGCGATCGTGCCCGCCGAGGAGATCTGCGCAGGATTCGCCGCGGGCGGCGTCGACACCTGCCAGGGAGACTCCGGCGGCCCCATGTTCCGCCGGGACAACGCGAACGCCTGGATCCAGGTCGGCATAGTCAGCTGGGGCGAGGGCTGCGCCCGCCCCGACTACCCCGGCGTCTACACGGAGGTCTCCACCTTCGCGGCGGCGATCAAGAGCGCGGCCGCCACGCTCTGACCTCCACTCCGCCCCCCACTCCGCCCCCCACTCCGCCCCCCTCCCGCCCACCTTGCGGCCCACCGGAACATGGCCGTAAGAATGAGGCGCAATGCCCCACATGTCCGTAAGGTCGACCGCAGTCCCGTGAGGCCGGAACGACGCCGTTCCGGCCTTGCGGCATGCTCCCGGCGCTCTGCTGTGCGGTTGCGGGCCGAGGCGCCCGCAGGTCCCATGGAGAGATCCCACCGGGTGGGAATGCCGGGAAAGCCGGGACGGCACAGGCAACGGGCGACAGTGGGGCAGGCGGCGCATGGCGATCAGAGTGATCATCGCGGACGACCAGGAGATGGTCAGGACCGGCTTCCGGATGATCCTCGAAAGCCAGCCGGACATCGAGGTGGTCGCCGACGTCGAAGACGGCGAAGCAGCCCTGGCGGCCGTAGCCGAACACCGCCCCGACGTCCTGCTCCTCGACATCCGCATGCCCAAACTCGACGGGCTCGAAGTCACCCGCCGGCTCTCCGGCCGCGACACCCCCCGCATCGTCATCGTCACCACCTTCGACCTCGACGAGTACGTCCACGCGGCGCTCCAGGGCGGAGCCTCCGGCTTCCTCCTCAAGGACGCGAGCCCGGCCATGCTGGTTGAAGCGGTGCGGGCGGCAGCGGTCGGAGACTCCCTCGTCTCACCCGCCATCACCGTACGACTGCTCCGCGAAATGGCCCACCGCACCCCGGCCGCCGCAGCAGCCGCCCGCCGCCCGGCGGAGCCCCTGACGGACCGCGAACGCGAGGTCGTACGCTGCCTCGCGCGCGGCCTGACCAACGCCGAGATCGCCGGGGAACTCTTCGTCTCCCTCTCCACGGTCAAAACCCACCTGGCCAACGTCCAGGCCAAACTCGACGCCCGCAACCGCGTGGAAATCGCCGCCTGGGCCTGGGAAAGCGGCCTGGCAGGCACCCCGGCGTGACCCACCCCGCCGGGCAAAATAAGCCTCGCCGGCGTTTGAGGCGCGGGGTCTGGGGCGGCGCCCCAGGAAGCCGGCGCACGCCGTCTCCGACGACCCGGGCCGCCACGGGGTGGAGCGGGCCGCGCTGCTGTGCGGGCGCCGCCGGGCAGAACCCGCCGCGCGGCTGTGCACGCGCCGCCGGGCAGAACCCGCCGCGCGGCTGTGCGCGCGCCGCTGGGCAATATCAGCCTCGCGGTTTTCCGGGTGTCGCCGAGAAGAACCCGCCGTGTCGGCGTTCGGGCGCCGCCGGACAAAATCAGCCTCGCCGGCGTTTGAGGCGCGGGGTCTGGGGCGGCGCCCCAGGAAGCCGGCGCACGCCATCTCCGACGAC
>NZ_JBHXKA010000132.1:0-23233 GCF_042722885.1 Streptomyces sp. NPDC058401 | reverse complement strand
CTCCGGCGCCGCACCACCCTTCCGCACACCCCCCCCGGCAACCACCGGCAACCACCGGCGATCCCCGCCCCGTCCGGCCCGACTGGAGAACCGCCCATGCGCACCCGCACCCTCCTCCTCGGCCTGCTCCTCGGCCTCGCCGCCCTGCTGCTCCCGGCCCTGCCCGCGACGGCCGCGGACAACGGCACCTGGGGCGTCTTCCCGACACCCCCGGCCGGTGCGGCGATGACCGACCGGGCGTACTTCTTCCACCAGGGGGAGGCCGGCAGCACCATCAGCGACAGCGCGACGATCGTGAACTCCTCCGACAAGGAGCTGACGTTCCAGATCTTCGCCACCGACGCCGTCAACACCCCGGTGGGCGGCGGGTTCGCGCTGCTGCCGGTGGAGACGAAGCCCAAGGACGTGGGGACTTGGGTGGTCCTGCCGCCCGAGACCAAGAACACCGTCACCGTGCCGCCCAAGGGCCGCAAGGACTTCCCGTTCTCCGTGAAGGTCCCGGCGGACGCGACGCCCGGTGACCACGTGGGCGGGATCGTCGCCCTCAACACCGCCGTGGAGGGCATCCAGCAGGAGGGCAAGGTCCAGGTCGGGGTGAAGCGCCAGGTCGGCGCCCGGCTGTACTTCCGGGTTCCGGGGCCGGTGACCCCGGGGCTGAGCGTGGAGGACGTGAAGGTCAGCCGGGCGGCGCCGCTGCTGCCCTGGGTCAAGGACGCCCGCGCCAAGATCACGTACTCCCTGGTCAACCGGGGCAACGTGGTCGTCGAGCCGAAGGTGACCGTCTCCGCCGAGGGGCTGTTCGGCCGCCGGGTGCTCGACCGGCCCTCGCGCGAGCTGAAGCTCGTCCTGCTGCCGGGCCAGCGGATCGAGCTGACCGAGGAGTGGGCGGACGCACCCCAGTCGGACTGGGTCACCGTCGACATCACCGCGGGCGCCTCCGCCTACCCCGACCTCGTCTCCTCCTCCGCTACGGATTTCCTCGCCGTGCCGTGGACCGCACTCGGCGCCCTCCTGGTCCTGGCCGGGGCGGCCATCGGCGCCCGGGTGCTGCGCCGGCGCCGCCGGGCCGCCGCCGCCGAACGGCCGGAACCGGCACCGGACTTGGCTGAAGCGCGATGATCGGTAAAGGTGTCCCCAGGTGACGGCATTCGGCCATCGCCGGGCAGGGGAAGGCGCCGGGAGGCACCACACATGGCACGACAGCACGGCGAAGCGGGGCCCGGCCGGCCGGCGCACGGAACCGTCCCCGCAGGCCCGGCGGCGGACACCGCCGCCGCGGGGATCGAACTGCTCTCCCTCGTCGAGCGGACGCTGGGGACCGGTACGGCGGTGTACGTCCCGGGGGACGGCTGGATCCGGCTCACGCTCCCGCTCGACGACGGCGGTCCGGCCCCGGTCGCGGTGGACGTGGTCGCGGACACCCGGCGGACCCCGCACGGGATCGCGTACCTCCTGCCGGGCGGCGGACTGAACTTCGGCTCCTCCTTCTTCACCCCGTCCGACCTGAACCTCGCCCACCGGCTGCGCCGCGAGGGCCTGCTCGTCGTCGGCGTCACCCCGCGCGAGGACGCCGCGGCCGCGCAGGACATCGGCCCCGACTGGGGGCTCGCGGCGCACCGCCGGGATCTGGCCGCGGTCGTGGAGGCGCTGGACGGGGCACTGGGGCTGCCGTACCAGTACGTCGGCCACTCCGCCGGGGCCCTGCTCGCCCTGGACGCGGCTTCGCACGACGACTCGCCCCGCCTGACCCGGGTGGTGGCCCTGGACACGACCGGCCCCTACTCCGGGGACCTGGCGGTACGGGCGGCCCAGACCCGGGACGTGTTCGAGGCCCGGATCGAGCGGGGTGCGTACGCGATGGACCCGGGTCTGGCGGCGCTGCTCGCCCGGGCCGTCACGGACCCGGGCGGCGCCTCCGAGGTCCCCTGGCCCCCGGACCCGGGGCTCCGCTTCACCAACGCCGGGCTGGCCCACTTCGTGCTGGTCCGCACGTCCCTGCTGCCCGGCCCGGCGGACTGGATCCAGACCCAGGGCCACGCCGCGGGCTCGTACGCCTTCGGGGCCACCCCGGCCGGGGACCGCTTCGGCCTCGCCCACACCACACTGGCCGCCTGGCACGCGGCCGCGGCCGGTCTGGGCAGCGGGCTGATCCCGGACGCGCTGGCGCGGGACCTGGCCGCGGTCTGGGCGGGCGACGAGAAGACGTACGCGATCGACTGGGAGCGGATCACCACCGAAGTGGTGTGGATCAACACCGAACTAGGTCGCGGCGACCACGCGCGCGGCCCCCGGCTGATCCGGGCGGGCGGCAACCGGCGGGTCCGTTTCACCGTCGTCCCGGGCTACGGGCACGGCGACCCCCTCTGGTCGCAGACGGCGTCGGCGGACGTCTGGTCGCTGTTCTGATCCGGGCCGGGGCGCCCCGGCCCGGAAACGGAAACGGAAGCGGAAACGGGCTCGCCCCCCGCGGTGAGGGTTGCGGGGGGCGAGCAGTACTGCGGGGTGTCCGGGGCCCGGACCTGGCGCTGACGCCGGCGGTCAGTGGTTGCGCGGGAACCCGAGGTCCACACCGGCCGGGGCGTCGGACGGGTCGGGCCAGCGGGTCGTGACGACCTTGCCCCGGGTGTAGAAGTGGGTGCCGTCGTTGCCGTAGATGTGGTGGTCGCCGAAGAGCGAGTCCTTCCAGCCACCGAAGGAGTGGTAGCCCACCGGCACCGGGATCGGCACGTTGACGCCGACCATGCCGGCCTCGATCTCCAGCTGGAAGCGGCGGGCGGCGCCGCCGTCGCGGGTGAAGATGGCCGTGCCGTTGCCGAACGGCGAGGCGTTCATGAGCGCCACGCCCTCCTCGTAGGTGTCGACGCGCAGCACGCACAGCACCGGGCCGAAGATCTCGTCGCGGTAGGCGTCGGAGTCGGTCTTGACGTTGTCCAGCAGCGAGAGGCCGATCCAGTGGCCGTTCTCCTTGCCCTCCACCGTGTAGCCGGTGCCGTCCAGGACCACGTCGGCGCCCTGCGCGGCCGCGCCCTTCACGTAGGAGGCGACTTTGTCGCGGTGGGCCGCGGTGATCAGCGGGCCCATCTCGGAGGTCGGGTCGTTGCCGGGGCCGATCTTGATCTTCTCGGCGCGCTCGCGGATCTTGTCCACGAGGGTGTCGGCGATGGAACCGACGGCCACGACCGCGGAGATGGCCATGCAGCGCTCGCCGGCCGAGCCGTAGGCGGCCGAGACCGCGGCGTCGGCGGCGGCGTCCAGGTCGGCGTCCGGCAGCACCAGCATGTGGTTCTTGGCGCCGCCCAGGGCCTGGACCCGCTTGCCGTTGGCGGAGGCGGTGGTGTGGATGTGGCGGGCGATCGGGGTCGAGCCCACGAAGGAGACGGCCGCGATGTCGGGGTGCGCGAGGAGCGCGTCGACGGCGACCTTGTCACCGTGGACCACGTTCAGCACGCCCGCCGGCAGACCGGCCTGGCTCGCCAGCTGCGCCAGCAGGGTGGAGGCCGAGGGGTCCTTCTCGCTCGGCTTGAGGATGAAGGTGTTGCCGCAGGCCACGGCCAGCGGGAACATCCACATCGGCACCATCGCCGGGAAGTTGAACGGGGTGATGCCCGCGACCACGCCGATCGGCTGGCGGATCGAGGAGACGTCCACGCGGCTGGACACCGAGGTGGACAGCTCGCCCTTGAGCTGCACGGTGATCCCGCAGGCCAGCTCGACGATCTCCAGGCCGCGGGCGACCTCGCCCAGCGCGTCGGAGTGCACCTTGCCGTGCTCGGCGACGATCAGCTCGGCGATCGCGTCGCGGTTGGCGTCCAGCAGGGCGCGGTAGGCGAACAGCACCTTGGTGCGGGCGGCCAGCGAGGACTGCCCCCAGGACAGGAACGCCTCCTTGGCCACCTGTACCGCAGCGTCGACCTCGTCGGCGGACGCGAGGGCGACCTGGGTGGTGACCTCGCCGGTGGCCGGGTCGGTGACCGGGCCGTAGTTGCCCGACGCGCCCTCGACGGTCTTGCCACCGATCCAGTGGTTGACGGTCTTCATGCCTAACTCCTTTACAGATGGCGACGTCGCTGCGCGGCTTGCCGGTCGTACTCTTCGCGGGCCTGAGCCGCCGACGCACGGGTCGCGGTCTCGGCCACAGGGACATCCCACCACGCCTGTGCGGGGGGCGGGCCCGACACAGTGTCGGGTGTTCGGGTCTGCGCGTAGACACATGTGGGACGGTCCGCCGCCCGTGCCTCGGCGAGGGCTTTGCGCAGGTCACCGATGGTGCGGGGGCGCATCACGGCCATCCCGAGGGAGGCCGCGTTGGCCGCCAGGTCCAGCGGCAGCGGCGCACCGCTGTACGAACCGTCGACCGCCCGGAAGCGGTAGGCGGTAGCGAACCCCTCGGCGCCCACCGCCTCCGAGAGGCCGCCGATCGAGGCGTATCCCTGGTTGTCGAGGATCACCAGCCTGACCGGGATGCCCTCCTGTACGGCGGTGACGATCTCGGTCGGGTTCATCAGGTACGTCCCGTCGCCGACCAGGGCCCACACCGGCCGGCCGGGGGCGGCCAGCGCGGTGCCGATCGCGGCGGGGATCTCGTAGCCCATGCAGGAGTACCCGTATTCGACGTGGTACTGGTCCGCGGAGCGGGCCCGCCACAGCTTGTGCAGGTCCCCGGGGAGCGAACCGGCGGCGTTGATCAGGATGTCGTCACCGTCGACGAGGCCGTCGAGCAGGCCCAGCACCTGTGCCTGCGTCGGGACGGAGTCCTCGTCGGGAGCCGCGTAGGCCCTGTCGACCAGCCGCTCCCACGCCCTCTTCCCTTCTTTGTACGCCGCCTCGTACGGGGGGTCCACCCGGTACCCGGCGACCTCGGCCCCCAGTTCCTCCAGACCCGCCCGGGCATCGCACACCAGGGGGCGGGCGGCGAGTTTGTGGGCGTCGTACGGGTCGAGGTTGAGCCCGAGGAACCGCACGCCGGGGTCCTGGAACAGGGTCGCGGAGGCGGTCGTGAAATCGGTGAGCCGGGTCCCGGCGGCGATCACCAGATCGGCTCCGCGGGCCAGCGCGTCGGCGGTGGCCGTGCCGGTGTGCCCGATCCCGCCCACATCGGCGGGGTGGTCCCACGGCAGGGCCCCCTTGCCCGCCTGGGTGGAGGCCACCGGGATGCCGGTGGCCTCGGCGAACTCCGCCAGCGCCGCCCCCGCGGCGCTGTGCCGGATCCCGCCGCCGGCGATGATCAGCGGCCGCGCGCAGCCCCGTACGGCCCGGGCGGCCTGCGCCAGCTCGGTCCGGTCGGGCCGTGGCCGGCGTACGCCCCACACCCGCTCGGCGAAGAACTCCTCGGGCCAGTCGTACGCCTCGGCCTGTACGTCCTGCGGCAGCGCGAGGGTGACGGCGCCGGTGCTCACCGGGTCGGTGAGCACCCGTACGGCCTGGAGCGCGGCGGGGATCAGCGCCTCGGGACGGGTGATGCGGTCGAAGTGGCGGGAGACGGGGCGCAGGGTGTCGTTGACGGAGACATCACCCGCGTGGGGGACCTCCAGCTGCTGGAGCACGGGGTCGGCGGGCCGGGTCGCGAAGGCGTCCCCGGGCAGCAGGAGCACCGGGATCCGGTTGATGGTGGCGAGGGCGGCCCCGGTGACGAGGTTGGTGGCGCCCGGGCCGATGGAGGTGGTGACGGCGTGCGCGGACAGCCGCCCGCTCTGCCGCGCGTACCCGACGGCGGCGTGCACCATGGCCTGCTCGTTGCGGCCCTGGAGGAAGGGCATCTCCTCGCGGCCGGCCTCCAGCAGGGCCTGGCCGATCCCGGCGACGTTCCCGTGCCCGAAGATCCCCCAGGTGGCGGCGATCAGCCGCTGCCGGTGTCCGTCGCGCTCGGTGTACTGCCGGGCGAGGAAGCGGACGAGGGCCTGCGCGACGGTGAGCCGGACGGTCGGGGTCTGGGTCGGCGTCGGGGTCGGCGTCATGCGGGGTCCTCCGCTCCGTGGTGGAAGGGTAGCCGGGGGTCGATGTCCCGGCCGGTCCAGGTGGAGCGGATCCAGCCGTGATCGGGGTGATCGCGGATGAGCCACTCCCGGGTCGCGCCGGGTCCCGCCATGACGTTGAGGTAGTACATGTCGTGGCCGGGCGCGGCGATGGACGGACCGTGCCAGCCGTCCGGGATGAGGACCGCGTCACCGGTCCTCACCTCGGTGAGGATGTCGGTCTTCCCCGCCGGGGAGGGGCTGACACGCTGATAGCCGAGGCCGGGCGTGTCCCCGTGCGGGGCGATCTCGAAGTAGTAGATCTCCTCCAGCCGGGATTCCACGCCGGGGTGGTGCTCGTCGTGCTTGTGGGGCGGGTACGAGGACCAGTTGCCGCCGGGGGTGAGCACCTCCACGGCGATGAGGCGGTCGCAGTCGAAGACGCCGGCGGCGGCGAAGTTGTTGACCTGGCGGGAGCACTGTCCTGCTCCGCGGAGCTCTACGGGGACCTCCCGCGCGGGCCCGTACCGGGCGGGCAGCCTGCGCTCGCAGCGCGCGCCGACGAGTGCGAAGCGGCCGCCCTCGCGGGAGACGATCTCGGCGTGCCCGTCCCGGGGGAGGTAGGCGAAGTCGGTCGGGCCGTCGAACACCCCGCGTCGCCCCCGCAGCCGGAAGACCTGCGGTCCGCTCCCGGGGCGCCGCCCCGGACCCCGCTCCTCAAACGCCGGAGGGGGGTGTTTGTCGCGGGCGTCGGCCGACTCGTGGGGGTGCGCCCCGGCGCGGGGGTCCGGGGCGGAGCCCCGGGGCGGGGGGCCGGGGGTAGCGCCCCCGGTTTCGGGAAGGGGCGGGGTGGGGGGAGGCTCCGCGCAGCGGACCTCGCAGCCGCCCGCCAGGGGGAGCACGATCCACTCCGACTCCCCGCACGGGTGCGCGTACACCTCCCCCGGTACCAGGTCCAGGACGAGCAGCCTCGTCCACTCCATCGCCCACTCAGACACCACCGGCACGGCCGAGCACCTCCTCCACTTCCGCCGCGAACGGCATCGCCGTCGAACAGGCCAGCCGCGAGGCCACGATCGCCCCGGCCGCGTTCGCGTAGCGGATCACCCGCTCCAACTCCCACCCCGCGAGCAGCCCGTGGCACAGCGCCCCGCCGAAGGCGTCCCCCGCGCCGAGCCCGTTGACGACGGTCACCGGGACCGGCGCTGCCTCCACGACCGTCCCGTCGCGGTGGACGGCCAGGACCCCGGCCGGTCCCCGTTTGACCACCGCCAGCTCCACCCCGGCGCCGAGCAGCGCCCGCGCCGCCGCGTACGGCTCGGTCTCGCCGGTGGCGATCGCGCACTCCTCGGCGTTGCCCACGGCGACGCCGGCGAGGGACAGCGCGCGGCGGTACCACTCCACCGGCCCGGCGCCCCCGCCCCCGTCCCCGGACCCGGAGGGCCACAGCATGGGCCGCCAGTCCAGGTCGAACACCGTGAACGGGCTCCGGCCGCGCGCTTCCAGCGCGGCCAGGGTGGCCGTCCGGCTCGGCTCCGCACTGAGCCCGGTGCCGGTCATCCAGAACACCCGCGCCGCCCGCACCGCGTCGAGGTCGAGCTCGTCCGCGGCGATCTCCAGGTCCGGCGCCTTCGGGTACCGGTAGAAGTACAGCGGGAAATCATCGGGCGGGAAGATCTCGCAGAAGGTCACCGGCGTCGGATAGGCCGCCACCTCTCCGGCCCACCGGTCGTCGACCCCGAACCCGCGCAGCTCCGCACGGAGATACGCGCCGAAGGGGTCCGCGCCGGTCCGGGTGATCACCGCCGTCCGCCGGCCCAGTCGGGCCGCCGCGACGGCGACGTTGGTCGGGGAACCCCCCAGGAACTTCCCGAACGTGTCCGCTTCCGCGAGCGGTACGCCCGTCTTCAGGGGGTAGAGATCCACCCCGATCCGGCCCATCGTGATCAGGTCGAACGCCAACGGATCCGCAGCCATCACCACACCATTCCTCCCGACCGAGTGCTCCCCGTACCCAAGAGCCTCGCACCCTAAGGTGGCCGTATGACGTCCTCACCACCCGCGTTGACCCGTATCCGCGTCGGATCGGCTCCGGACTCCTGGGGGGTCTGGTTCCCCGACGATCCCCGGCAGACCCCGTGGGAGCGGTTCCTCGACGAGGTCGCCGAGGCCGGGTACGAGTGGATCGAGCTCGGCCCCTACGGCTATCTCCCCACCGATCCCGTCCGGCTCGCCGAAGAGGTCGGGGCGCGCGGCCTGCGGGTCTCGGCGGGGACCGTCTTCACCGGACTCCATCACGGGCCCGCCGTCTGGGAGGACACCTGGAAGCACGTGTCGCGGATCGCGGAACTGACCCGGGCGATGGGCGCGGCGCACCTCGTGGTGATCCCCGCCTTCTGGCGCGACGACAAGACCGGCGAGGTGCTGGAGGACCGCACCCTCAGCCCGGAGGCCTGGCGCGAACTGACCACGCAGACCGAGCGGCTGGGGAAGCGGGTCCAGGACGAGTACGGGCTGCGGATCGTCGTCCACCCGCACGCTGACACGCACATCGACACCCCGCAGAACGTGGCCCGCTTCCTCGACGCCACCGATCCCGCGCTGGTCTCCCTCTGCCTGGACACCGGGCACTACGCGTACTGCGGCGGCGACAGCGTGCAGGCCATCGAGACCTTCGCCGAGCGGATCGGCTACCTCCACCTCAAGCAGGTCGACCCGCGGATCCTCGCCGAAGTCGTCCGGGACCAGGTCCCCTTCGGGCCGGCCGTGGCCCGCGGGGTGATGTGCGAACCGCCGGCGGGGGTGCCCGCGCTGGAGCCGGTGCTGGCGGCCGCCGAGCGGCTCGGCGTGGACCTGTTCGCCATCGTGGAGCAGGACATGTACCCGTGCCCGCCCGACCGGCCGCTGCCGATCGCCCGCCGCACCCGCGCCCACCTGCGCTCCTGCGGAGCCCGCTGAACCGGATCCCCCGGCCATCCCCCGGCCGTACGAACCCTCCTGGAGGAACAGAACATGACCAGCACGCTCGGCATCGCCGTCATCGGTACCGGGAAGATGGGCTCCGACCACGTCCGGCGCTTCGGGCGGACCGTGGGCGGGGCCCGGGTGGTGGCCGTGGCCGACCCGGACGGGGACCGGGTCAAGGAGGTCGCGGCCGGTCTGGACGGGGCGGGCGCGCACACCGATCCGGCGGCCGCGATAGCGGCGCCCGGGGTGGACGCCGTACTGATCGCCTCGCCCGGGCCCGCCCATGAGGAAGCGATCCTGCACGCGCTGGAGCGGGGGCTGCCGGTGCTCTGCGAGAAGCCGCTGACGCCCGGTCCGGCGGGCGCCCTGCGGATCATGGAGGCGGAGGCGCGGCTGGGCCGCCGGCTCGTGCAGGTCGGCTTCATGCGGCGCTACGACGCCGAGTACGCGCGGCTCAAGGAGCTGCTGGACGCGGGCGGCATCGGGCGGCCGCTGTTCCTGCACTGCCGGCACCGCAACGCCTCCTCGCCGTCCTTCTTCACCAGCGACATGCTGATCAGCGATTCGGTGGTGCACGAGGTGGACGCGGCCCGCTGGCTGCTGGGCCAGGAGATCACCGCGGTGACCGTGCTCTCCCCGACGCCCTCCTCGGCCGCCCCCGAGGGGCTGCGCGATCCCCGGTTCGTGCTCATGGAGACCTCCGGCGGCGCCGTGGTCGACGTGGAGATCTTCGTCAACTGCGGCTTCGGCTACCAGGTGCAGTGCGAGGCGGTCGGCGAGTCCGGCACGGCCCGGATCGGCGACGGCCACGCGATGGTCGTCCAGGCGGCGGGCCGGTGGGGCGGGGAGATCGACCAGGACTTCACGGTGCGGTTCGCCGACGCCTACGACCGCCAGCTCCGCCGCTGGGTCGCCGCGGCCTCGCTGGGCCGGGTGGACGGCCCCGACGCGTGGGACGGCTATGCGGCGGCGGCCGTCTCCGAGGCGGGCCTCACCGCGGCCCGCAGCGGCGTACGCACCCCGGTGGCCCTGGCCGAACGCCCGCCCCTGTACCGCTGATCCGGCCGCCGCCGCGGCCCCGGGACGCACCCGAAGGCAGGCCTTCGGACGGCAGGGGCATCATGGGGGAATGCCCGAGATACCTTCCTCCACGGCCCCGGTCGCGATGCGACTGCCCCGGTACACGAAGACGGAGCAGGACGAGATCCTCGGCGGCGGCGCCGACCCGTTCGGTGTGGACGCGGCCGGCCTGACGTGGCTGCCCAAGACGGAACACTTCGGCGTCACGTACGACGACCGGCTGCTGGCACACGCGGGCCTGCTCCGGCTGCCCATCGCGGTCGGCGCCGCCACGACCGAGGTGGTGGGCGTCGGAGGAGTGGCCGTCGCATCCGACGCACGAGGCCGCGGCCTGGCGCGGGTCGTCCTCGCGGCCGCACTCGACCACGCCCGCACGATGGGCCCGCGGCACGCGCTCCTGTTCTGCCGGCCACCGCTCGTGCCGCTGTACGAGCGGCTCGGCTGGCACCCGCTCGACGAGGAGGTCCTCGTCGAACAGCCCGGAGACCGCGTGGTCGCCATGCCGCTCCGCACCATGGTGACCCCCCTGCACGATGACGCGATCTGGCCCTCGGGACCGGTACGGCTCTTCTCCCTCCCCATGTGACGGGCGCAACCGGGCGTACCGCCTGCGCCCCGTGTGCCGCCCATGTCACGGGAGTCGTGGATGTGTCACACATGTCCGCATTACGCGGGTCTTCCGTCACAGGCGGACGACAGCCCCTCCCCTGACCTCACCCTGCGTCGTTCTCCGGGCACAACCTGAGTGATCGTCAGTGTCCACGCGCCGGCTCCCCCGACGGCCTCCCGGCCGGCCCCGCGGCGTGGACAAGGAGGTGTCGAGGATGAGCGACCGACAGCTGTGGTCGTACAAGGAGATCGCCGCTCACATCCGGGTCCAGCCGGACACGGTGCGCTCCTACCGCAAGCACGGGCTGCTGCCCGCACCCGACCACGTGGAGGGCGGCAAGCCCTACTGGTACGCCGACACCATCCGCGCCTGGGTGGCACGCCGGCCCGGCAACCGCGGACGCCGCGAGGACTGACGCGGCGTCCGGTCCAGGGACGGGACCCTCCCGGGCCCCGTCCGCTAGCGGCTCCCGGCGGGCACCGGCTCGGGCGCGGGCTGTTCGGCGGTGGGCGCCGGCTCCCCCTCGCTCAGCCCGATGCGTTCGTGCAGTCTGCGCAGCGGTGCCGGCGCCCACCAGGTGGCCTTCCCGGTCAGCTTCATCACCGCCGGCACCAGCAGGCTCCGCACGACCATCGCGTCCATCAGCACGGCCAGCGCGATCCCCAGGCCCAGCATCTTGGTGTTGGTGACCCGCGAGCTGCCGATGGCGACCATCACCACCGCCAGGATCACGGCCGCCGCGGTGATCAGTCCGCCCGTGCGGGTCAGTCCGGCGCGCACGGCGCCCTCGTGGTCCCCGGTCCGGTCGTACTCCTCCTTGATCCGGGATATGAGGAACACCCCGTAGTCCATGGAGAGTCCGAAGGCGATGCAGAACATCAGCACGGGCAGGGTGGTCTCGATGTCTCCGGTGGAGGTGAAGGACAGCAGTCCGGAGAGGTGGCCCTCCTGGAACACCCACACCACCGCCCCGAACATCGCGGTCAGGCTCAGGGCGTTGAGCAGCACCGCCTGGACGGGTATCAGCAGGCTCCCGGTGAGCAGGAAGACCAGGAGGAGCGTGGCCAGCACCACGACGGCCAGCGCGAGGGGCAGTTTCTCGGCTATCGCGTCGCGGGCGTCGACGAGCACGGCGGCCTGTCCGGTCACGGCCGTGTCGAAGGGCGCGTCCACCGCCCTGACCAGGCCCACCAGATCCTGGGCCTCCTGTCCCACTTCCTCGCCCTTGGTGAGCACCGAGAAGTAGGCGGATCCGCTGCCGTTGGCCGAACTCACCGGCCCCTCCACCCCCAGCACTCCGGGCAGGGCTTCCACCCGGCGCTTGTAGGCGTCGAGATCGGCGGCGCCGGAGGCCCCCTCGGTCAGCACGGTCAGTGCTCCGCCGGGGCTGCCCGGGAAGCCTTCGCGGATCTGCTGCTGCACCACGTGCGACGAGGCGGTCGTCGGCAGCTGCCGGTCGTCCACGGTGCCGAACTTCACTCCGAGGAAGGGCGTTCCGAGCAGCAGCAGTCCGGCCGTGGTGACCACGGCGAACACCGGTGCGCGGCGCATCACCAGATCGGTGAGCCGGGCCCAGCCCCGCCCGCCCCCGGCCCGGGCCGGGTCGCTCCCGGCCGGTCCGCTACGGCGCCACAGCCGGCGCAGGTCGAGGGAGTTGACCCGCTCCCCCAGCAGCACCAGCGCGGCGGGCAGCACGACGAGCGCGGCCGCCGCGGCGAGCAGGACCACCGCGACTCCGGCGTAGGCGAAGGAGCGCAGGAAGTACATCGGGAAGAAGAGCATGGCCGAGAGGGCGACGGCCACGGTCAGCGCCGAGAACAGGACCGTCCGTCCGGCGGTCCGCAGGGTGACTCCGACGGCCGCCACCGGGTCGCGCCCGGCGGCCAGCTCCTCGCGGAACCTCCGGACGATGAACAGGGCGTAGTCGACGGCGAGGCCGAGTCCGAGGGCGGTGGTCAGGTTCTGCGCGAAGACGGAGACGTCGGTGAACTCGGTGAGCCCGCGCAGCACGGCATTGGTTCCGATGATGGCGATGATGCCGACACCGAGGGGCAGCAGGGCCGCTATGGCGCTGCCGAAGACGAGGATGAGCAGGACGAGCGTCACGGGCAGGGCGATCAGCTCGGCGCGCAGCAGGTCCTCCTGGATGGTGGAGGTCACCTCGCGCTGGACGGCGGCCGGCCCGCCGATGGACACCTTCACCGGTCCGTGCTCGCCGCGGTAGCTCGGCACGATCCGCTCCAGGACGGCGTTGGCCGTCTTCTCGTCGCCGAGCACCCGGGCGGCTATCAGGGCCTGGCGGCCGTCCTCGGAGCGCAGGGTGGGCAGCCCGGTCCGCCAGTACGAGCCGACGCCGGTCACTCCCGGTTCGGCGGCGAGCCGCGCGGTCAGCCGCTCCGCCTCGGCGGCGACGGCGGGGTCGTCCACCCCGGCCGCGCCGGCGCCGGCCGCGGCGTCGAGGAGCAGGAGCAGATTGGGCTGGGAGCCGGGGAACTCGCGTTCCAGGGCCTTGGTGGCATAGGTGGAGGCGGCGCCGGGGTCCTCCCAGCCCCCGCTTCCCAGCCGGTCGGCGACGCCTCCGCCGGCGAAGACGGCCAGGGCCGTGACCACGAGGGCGAGCAGCAGGGAGAGCCTCGGCCGTGTGGTGACGAACCCGGTCCACCGGCCGCCCTCCCCAGGCGACGGCGGTTTCTTGACTTCGGACATGTCTCGGTGTCCCCTTCACCGTGGTTGCCAGGCCACTTAGACTGGCAAACACGAGCAGTCGCTCGCGTTCTTCAAGAATGCGAGCGACCTCTCGCGTTTGTCAATCACCCACGGGAAGCAACGGGAAGCAAGGGATTGGACATGCGGGAGACCTCTCGGACCAAGAAGGCGGACAAAGCGGGTGAACCGACCGCGGAGGCCGCACCGGGAACACCCTCAGAAAGCGTCACGGAAGGCGCCACCGGAGACATCACCGGAGGCATCACGGAAGCCGCCCCGCGCCGCCGCCAGGCCCGCGGCGAGCGCCGGATCGCCCAGCTCCTGGCGGCTGCCGCCGGGGTGTTCTGCCGAACGGGCTACGCGGCGGCCAGCACCAACGCCATCGCCCGCGAGGCCGGCGTCTCCCCGGGCACGCTCTACCAGTTCTTCCCGAACAAGGAGGCCATCGCCGTAGAGCTCGGCGGGCACCTCCTCCAGCGCGCCCACGAGGCGCACGGCCGGGCCTTCCTCCCCGAGAACCTGGACCGCCCGCTGCCCGAACTGCTCGACGCCGTCCTGGATCCGGTCATCGCCTTCAACTGCGAGAACCCGGCCTTCCTGGCGCTCATGCACGGCTCCGGCATCCCCGGCATCGCCCAGGAACACGACGAGCTGCACGTCGGCATGCTGACCCGCGTCGAGGGGGTGCTGCGGGCCTGCGTCACCCCGGCCGCCGACGGCGCCCCCGCCACCGAAGCCGAACTCACCCACGTGGCCACCATGGTGCTCGGCATCGTCAAGACCTCGCTCGAACTGATCCTGGCCAGCGAGGGCGCGGAACGGGCCGCGTACGTCACGGAACTGAAGACCGTCCTGTTCCGCTACCTCGACCCGATGATCACCACGCCTCTTCCTCACTGACCATCTCCCCGACACCCCCGGGACCCGGGCCGCCCGGGCCCGGCCCGGACCCGTCACCGCCACCGGATCCCGCCCGCAACCGCAGCCCCACCAGCGGGAAGACCAGTACGGACACCATCCCGGCCCCGACCAGCGCCGCGGCCTCCCCCGACCCGAGCTTTCCGGCCTGCACGCCCAGGGTGGTGATCGCCACCACCAGCGGCAGCGCCGTGGAGCCGAACAGGACCAGCGCCGACCGGTCCTTGCGCCCGAGGTCCCGGGGGGCCAGCAGCCACATCGGGAGCCCGCGCACCACGAGGAAGAGCACCAGGAACACGGGCAGCAGCAGGAGCACCCGCCCGCCCCCGAGCAGCGCGGTCAGGTCGAACTCGATCCCGGTGACCACGAAGAACAGCGGCACCAGGAAGCCGAAACCGAAGGCCTCCACCTTCGACAGCACGGCCTCGCTGCTCTCCGGGGCGGCCCCGTGCAGCACGAGCCGGGTGATCAGTCCGGCGGCGAAGGCGCCGAGCAGGACGTCGAGGCCGAGCACCTCGGACAGCGCCAGGAACGCCACGAGGATCAGCACCACCAGGCGCACCGCGAACTGGCCGCTGCTGTGCAGGGTCTTGGCGATGACCCGGGCGAACCACGGCGGCTTGGGCCGCATCGCCCAGAACACCGCGGCGGCCGTGAGCACCGCGAAGCCGATCAGCAGCGCCGCGGACTGCGCCGGCGCCCGCCCGCTGAGCAGCAGGGCCATCGCGATGATCGGCCCGAACTCGCCGACGGCGCCCATCGCCATCATCACCGAGCCGAACCGGCCCTGGAGGTCCCCCGAGTCCCGCAGGACCGGCAGGATCGTGCCCAGCGCGGTACTGGTGAGCGCGGTGCCGATGTAGACGCCCTTCTCGAACCCGCCGCCCGAGATCAGCAGGCCGATCCCGAGCCCCAGCGCGAGGGCGGCCATCCAGGCCCACACCGACCGCTTCAGGGTGTCGCCCTTGACCTGTGCGAACTGGATCTCGTAGCCGGCCAGGAAGATCAGCATCGCGAGGCCGAGCTCGCTGAGCACGTCGATGACCTCGCCGGAGCGTGCCCAGCCGAGGACGTCGGGTCCGACCAGGACGCCCAGGACGATTTCGAAGATCACCAGCGGGACGGGGAGCCAGCGCGAGACCCCGTACGCGAGCAGGGGCGCGAGCACCGCGATCGACATGATCAGGATGAGAGTGATCCCCGGGTGCGCCATGTGTGCCATTTACATACGCTTCGCCGTGATTGTCCACCGCAAAAGATCTCGCCGCACACCCACCGGATGCTCGCATTGATACCCCCTAGGGGTATAGTCTCGAAGCGTCGGGATGAACGGTGGACCCTCCACGGGCGATCCGCCGTCTTCCGGCCCCCGGAAACGCCCTTGAAGAGGAGAACGACATGAGCGCCGACACGGACACCCAGACCACCACCGTCTACCGGGTGACCGGCATGACCTGTGGGCACTGCGAGGGCGCGGTCACCGCCGAGCTCACCGCCCTGGCGGGCGTCAGCTCGGTCAAGGCCGTCGCCGCGACCGGCGAGGTCACCGTGGTCTCGGCCGCCCCGCTCGACGAGGCCGCCGTGCGCGCCGCCGTCGACGAGGCCGGCTACGAGTTCGCCGGCCAGGCCTGATCCCTCCCTCTTCGGCCGTACCCCGCAGTACCCCGCCGGGCCGTACCGGTCAGCTCATACTGGTTCCGTACGGCCCGGCCCTCCCCCTGGAGCCCGGATCATGAGCAGCAGCACAGTGCACGACGGACCCATAGCGGCAGCCGGCGCCACCGCGCCCACCGCCGAGGTCGAGCTGACCATCGGCGGGATGACCTGCGCCTCCTGCGCGGCCCGCATCGAGAAGAAGCTGAACCGGATGGACGGGGTCACCGCTTCGGTGAACTACGCCACCGAGAAGGCCAAGGTCTCGTACGGCGAAGGCGTGGCGGTCGCCGACCTCATCGCGACGGTCGTCAAGACCGGCTACACCGCCGAGGAGCCCCCGCCGCCGGAGCCCGAACCGGATTCGCAGGCCGCCGGGGCCGAGGAGGCCCGCGACCCCGAGCTGGCCGCGCTGCGCCAGCGCCTCCTGGTCTCCGTGACGCTCTCGCTGCCCGTCGTACTGCTCGCGATGGTCCCGGCCCTCCAGTTCGACAACTGGCAGTGGCTCTCGCTGACCCTCGCCGCCCCCGTCGTCGTCTGGGGCGCGCTCCCCTTCCACAAGGCCGCCTGGACCAACGCCCGGCACGGCGCCGCCACCATGGACACCCTGGTCTCGGTGGGCACGGGGGCCGCCTTCGCCTGGTCGCTGTGGGCCCTGTTCTTCGGCCACGCCGGAATGCCCGGCATGCGGCACGGCTTCGCCCTCTTCACAGTTCAGGGGGGCAGCGTCTCCCGTACCGACGGCTCCTCGGCCATCTACCTGGAGGTGGCGGCCGGAGTCGTCAGCTTCATCCTGCTCGGCCGCTACCTGGAGGCCCGCTCGAAGCGGAAGGCCGGCGAGGCCCTCAAGGCCCTGATGCGGCTCGGCGCCAAGGACGTGGCGGTCCTGCGCGGCGGAACTGAGGTCCGCATCCCCGTGAGCGCGCTCGCCGTGGGCGACCGGTTCCTCGTCCGGCCCGGCGAGAAGATCGCCACCGACGGCACGGTCGTCGAGGGCAGCTCCGCCGTGGACGCCGCCATGCTGACCGGCGAGTCGGTCCCGGTCGAGGTCACCGTGGGCGACACCGTCACCGGAGCCACCGTCAACACCTCCGGCCGCCTCGTCGTCGAGGCCACCCGCGTCGGCTCGGACACCCAGCTCGCCCGGATGGCCCGGCTGGTCGAGGACGCGCAGAACGGCAAGGCCGAGGTGCAGCGCCTCGCCGACCGGATCTCCGGGGTCTTCGTCCCGGTCGTGCTCGTACTGGCCCTGGGCACCTGGATCACCTGGCTGCTGATCACCGACAACCCGACGGCCGCCTTCACCGCCGCCGTGGCCGTCCTGATCATCGCCTGCCCGTGCGCCCTGGGCCTGGCCACCCCGACCGCGCTGATGGTCGGCACCGGCCGGGGCGCGCAGCTCGGCATCCTGATCAAGGGCCCCGAGGTGCTGGAGTCCACCCGGCGCGTCGACACCGTCGTCCTGGACAAGACCGGCACCGTGACCACCGGCCGGATGACCCTGATCGCCGCCCACCCCGCCGAGGGCGTGGACGCGGACGAACTGCTGCGCCTGGCCGGGTCCCTGGAGCACGCCTCCGAGCATCCGATCGCCCGGGCCGTCGCGACGGCGGCCGCGGACCTCCCCGGCGGCCTGTCGGTCCCGGAGGGCTTCGAGAACCACGGCGGACTCGGGGTCCAGGGCGTGGTCGACGGCCACGCCGTCCTGGTGGGGCGCGAGAAGCTGCTCGCCGACTGGTCGATCGCGCTGCCCGCCGCACTCGCCGAGGTCAAGGCCGCGGCCGAGGCCGAGGGTTCCACCGCCGTGCTGGTCGCCTGGGACGGGGAGGCCCGCGGGGTGCTGACCGTGGCCGACGCGGTCAAGGAGACCAGCGCCGAGGCCGTGTCCCGGCTGCGGGCGCTGGGTCTGACCCCGGTCCTGCTGACGGGCGACAACGAGGCCGTGGCGCGGAGCGTGGCCCGCGCGGTGGGCATCGACGAGGTCATCGCCGAGGTGCTCCCGCAGGACAAGGTGGACGTCGTGCGCCGGCTCCAGTCCGAGGGCCGTACGGTCGCCATGGTCGGCGACGGGGTCAACGACGCCGCCGCGCTGGCCCAGGCCGACCTGGGCCTGGCCATGGGCACCGGCACCGACGCGGCGATCGAGGCGAGCGACCTGACCCTCGTACGGGGCGACTTGCGGGTCGCGGCGGACGCGATCCGGCTCTCGCGCCGGACCCTGGCCACCATCAAGGGCAACCTCTTCTGGGCCTTCGGCTACAACGTCGCGGCGCTGCCGCTGGCCGCCGCCGGACTGCTCAACCCGATGATCGCGGGGGCCGCGATGGCCTTCTCCTCGGTCTTCGTGGTCACCAACAGCCTGCGGCTGCGGTCCTTCCGCTAGTGATCACCCTTCACGTCTCGCGCACGGATCCTTCACACGAGACGCAGATCACAGGGACCCCGGCGTAACCTTCGGACACCCCCATGGGTCTAATGGGGCGATGCCGAAAACGTGTTGGTACGACTACACGTTGCCTCGGCGCGCAGACACCCGGTCCGGGTCCCGTGGGGGGAATCCGTTCCGGGGTAAGGAAAGCGCCCCGACCTTCGACCCGTGGGGGGATCGATGGCGGGGCGCTTTTCCTGTACAAGACGTTCTACGAGTCCTGCGGGTACTGCGGCTCGACCCTCGGGTCAGCGGGACTCGACCGGGACGAAGTCGCGCAGGACCTCGCCGGTGTAGATCTGGCGCGGGCGGCCGATGCGGGAGCCGGGCTCCTTGATCATCTCGTGCCACTGGGCGATCCAGCCGGGCAGCCGGCCGATCGCGAAGAGCACGGTGAACATCTCGGTCGGGAAGCCCATGGCCCGGTAGATCAGGCCGGTGTAGAAGTCCACGTTCGGGTAGAGGTTGCGCTCGACGAAGTACTCGTCGGCCAGCGCGTGCTCTTCCAGCTTCAGGGCGATGTCGAGGAGCTCGTCGTCCTTGCCGAGCGCCGAGAGGACATCGTGCGCCGCCGCCTTGATGATCTTCGCCCGGGGGTCGAAGCTCTTGTAGACGCGGTGTCCGAAGCCCATGAGGCGGACGCCGTCTTCCTTGTTCTTCACCTTGCGGATGAAGGCGTCGACGTCGCCGCCGTCGTTCTTGATGCCCTCGAGCATCTCCAGGACGGACTGGTTCGCGCCACCGTGCAGCGGGCCCCACAGGGCCGAGATGCCGGCGGAGATCGAGGCGAACATGTTCGCCTGCGAGGAGCCGACCAGACGCACGGTGGAGGTCGAACAGTTCTGCTCGTGGTCCGCGTGCAGGATGAGCAGCTTGTCGAGCGCGGCGACCACGACCGGGTCCAGGTCGTACTCCTGGGCCGGCACGGAGAAGGTCATGCGCAGGAAGTTCTCGACGTAGCCGAGGTCGTTGCGCGGGTAGACCACCGGGTGGCCGACCGACTTCTTGTACGCGTACGCCGCGATCGTCGGGAGCTTGGCCAGCAGCCGGATCGTCGAGAGGTTGCGCTGCTTCTCGTCGAACGGGTTGTGGCTGTCCTGGTAGAACGTCGACAGCGCGCTGACCACGGAGGACAGCATCGCCATCGGGTGCGCGTCGCGCGGGAAGCCGTCGTAGAAGCGCTTGACGTCCTCGTGCAGCAGCGTGTGCTGGGTGATCTCGTTGCGGAACGACGCGAGCTGGTCGACGGTCGGCAGCTCCCCGTTGATCAGCAGGTAGGCGACCTCGATGAAGGTCGAGCGCTCCGCCAGCTGCTCGATCGGGTATCCGCGGTAGCGCAGGATGCCCTGCTCACCGTCGAGGTAGGTAATGGCGGACTTATAGGCGGCGGTGTTTCCGTAGCCGCTGTCCAGGGTGACCAGCCCGGTCTGAGCCCTGAGCTTCGAGATGTCGAAGCCCTGGTCACCGACGGTGCTCTCGACCACCGGGTAGGTGTATTCACCGTCCGCGTACCGCAGTACTACAGAGTTGTCGCTCACGTCATCCCTCACCGACGTAGTGCCTCTTCTTCGAGGTGCCCTGACTGCCTCTACCTTCCCCCATTTGGCGCAGGTGAGTGCACTCGGGGTCGAGCTTTGGTGTTTTTGACGGCACTCAGTGCCGCCAGCGTGCACATCCTGCCCCCTCCGGAACCGTTGTAGGAACCCCAAATGATCGATCATCTAGGTGATGTTTCCCACCGGTATCCGGCCGGACAGCCTGGGTGCGACGGCCGTGTACCTCCTGCCTGCGGAAACGGTACGCACCGCCTGGGCGAGGGCTTTGCGGGACCCGACGAGGACGACCAGTTTCTTCGCCCGGGTGACGGCCGTATACAGAAGGTTCCGCTGGAGCATCATCCAAGCGCCGGTCGTGACGGGGATCACGACGGCCGGATATTCACTCCCCTGGGAGCGGTGGATGGTGACGGCGTACGCGTGGGCCAGCTCGTCGAGCTCCGCGAACTCGTAGGCCACTTCCTCGTCTTCGTCCGTGCGCACGGTCAGCCGCTGTTCCTCCAGGTCAAGGCCGGTGACCACGCCGACCGTGCCGTTGAAGACCCCGTTGGCCCCCTTGTCGTAGTTGTTCCGGATCTGGGTGACCTTGTCGCCGACCCGGAAGACGCGGCCGCCGAACCGCTTCTCGGGGAGGTTCGGCCGGGCCGGGGTGATGGCCTGCTGGAGGAGCGCGTTGAGGTTCCCGGCGCCGGCCGGACCGCGGTGCATGGGGGCCAGCACCTGGATGTCCCGCCTCGGATCGAGGCCGAATCTGGCTGGAATTCGACGGGCGGCGACGTCCACGGCGAGCTTCCCGGCCTCCTCCGTGTCCTCCTCGGGGAACAGGAAGAAGTCGGGCAGCCCGTCGGTGATCGGCGGCAGGCCGGTGTTGATCCGGTGGGCGTTGGTCACCACCCCGGACTGCTGGGCCTGCCGGAAGATGGTGGTGAGCCGGACGGCCGGGACCGGTCCGCCCTCGGCGAGCAGATCGCGCAGCACTTCGCCCGCCCCGACCGAGGGCAACTGGTCCACGTCCCCGACCAGCAGCAGGTGGGCACCCGGTGCCACGGCTTTGACCAGCTTGTTCGCCAGCAGCAGGTCGAGCATCGAGGCCTCGTCCACCACGACCAGGTCCGCGTCGAGCGGCCGCTCCCGGTCGTACGCCGCGTCCCCGCCCGGTTTCAGTTCCAGGAGCCGGTGCACGGTGGAGGCCTCGGCCCCGGTGAGCTCGGCCAGCCGCTTCGCCGCCCGGCCCGTGGGGGCGGCGAGGACCACCTTGGCCTTCTTGGCCCGGGCCAGCTCCACGATCGAGCGGACGGTGAAGGACTTCCCGCAGCCCGGCCCGCCGGTGAGCACCGCGACCCGGCGGGTGAGGGCGAGGCGGACCGCGTCGCGCTGCGCGGGCGCCAGCGTGGCCCCGGTCCGGCCGGCGAGCCAGCCCAGGGCCTTGTCCCAGTCCACGTCCCGGAAGGCGGGCAGCCGGTCCTCGTCCGCGTTCAGGAGGCGGCGCACCTGGCCGGCCAGGGACAGTTCGGCGCGGTGGAACGGCACCAGGTACACGGCGGTGAGGGGGTCCGGACCGCCCTGCGGATCGGGCACGGATTCCCGTACGACCCCTTCCGGATCGGCGGCGAGCTCCGCCAGGCAGTCGATGACCAGCCCGGTGTCCACCTGGAGCAGCTTGACCCCGTCGGCGATGAGCCGGTCCTCGGGCAGGAAGCAGTGCCCCTGGTCGGCGGACTGGGACAGGGCGTACTGGAGGCCCGCCTTGACCCGCTCCGGGCTGTCGTGCGGGATCCCGACGGCCTGCGCGATGCGGTCGGCGGTGAGGAAGCCGATGCCCCAGACGTCGGCGGCGAGCCGGTACGGCTGGTTCTTCACCACGGAGATGGAGGCGTCGGCGTACTTCTTGTAGATGCGCACCGCGATGGAGGTGGAGACGCCGACCCCCTGGAGGAAGACCATGACCTCCTTGATGGCCTTCTGCTCCTCCCAGGCCGCACCGATCAGCTTGGTGCGCTTGGGGCCGAGGCCCGGCACTTCGATCAGCCGCTTCGGCTGCTCCTCGATGACGTCGAGGGTGTCGAGGCCGAAGTGCTCCACGATCCGGTCGGCGATCTTCGGGCCGATGCCCTTGATGAGGCCGGAGCCGAGGTAGCGCCGGATGCCCTGGATGGTCGCGGGCAGCAGCGTCGTGTAGTTCTCCACGGTGAACTGCCTGCCGTACTGGGCGTGCGAGCCCCAGCGGCCCTCCATGCGCAGGGATTCGCCCGGCTGGGCCCCGAGGAGGGATCCGACGACCGTGAGCAGGTCGCCGGCGCCACGGCCGGTGTCCACCCGGGCGACCGTGTACCCGCTCTCCTCGTTGGCGTAGGTGATGCGCTCCAGCACGCCTTCGACCACCGCCGGTGCCAGGGGCGCGTTCGTCGTCATGGCCCGAAGCTACAGCCCGGGTGCGACAGGTCCGCCGGGCCTGTGGAAATCGAGGCGATTGCGCACGGACGAACCAAAAGGGGGTCCCGCCTTCCGGCCGGACCCCCTCACGGTTACCCCTCCCTCGTCGGACTTCCCGATCCCCCCGGATCCCCCCCGGAAGTTTCCCGACGCACCATACGACCCGCGACCCCTGCTCTTGGTTGCACGAGGATTCGGAACTTTACCTTTCCATTACCCAAGGGGGTTCTGAAGGCCATCCGAGGTGCCGCCGAATCGCCACAGAAGTAGCGTTTCAGACATGAGCGAACCTTCCTTCCAGGACGACGTGCTGAACGAACTCGGCGACGACAAGCTGACCGAGATCGCCGGCCTCCTCGGCACCGACGCGAACGGCGCCCGTGACACCGTCGCGGCCACGGTCGGGGCGATGACCGGCGACCTCCAGCAGAAGGCCGACGCCGATGACGACGACGGCAACGAGGTCCGCCAGGCCTTCGCCGAGGTCACCCAGGCCCCGCTGGAAGGCGTGGCCACCCTCGGCGGCGGCCTGGGCGGCATGCTCAGCGGCGGAATGATGGCCGGGGTGCTCGCCAAGGTGAGCAAGCCCGTGGCCAATGCCGTCTCGAAGAAGACCGGCATCCCGGCGCCCACCGTCGCCCGGGTCATCGAGCTGCTGATCCCCGTCCTGCTGGCGGTCTTCGCCAAGCGCGCGGCGGGGAAGGCCGGGGGCGCGGGCGCCGGAGCCCCCACGGCGGCGGGCGGCGAGTCCGCCATCCCGTCGCCGGGAGCGGTACCCGGTGCGGCGGGCGCGGCCCCCGCGGCCGGCGGCAGCCTCGGCGACCTGCTCGGCCAGATCCTCGGCGGCGGCAAGAAGTAGCCGGTCTCACCCGCCGGTTCCACCAGCCCGTTTCACCCGTTCGGACGAAGCACACCCGGGCCGGGTCCGGAC
>NZ_JBHXKA010000131.1:0-23247 GCF_042722885.1 Streptomyces sp. NPDC058401 | reverse complement strand
GGTGGCGACCGTCCGGCCGGCGGCGGCTTCCGCTCCGGCGGCGACCGTCCGACCGGTGGCGGCTTCCGCCGCGACGACCGTCCCTCCGGCGGCTTCCGCTCCGGTGGCGACCGTCCGGCCGGCGGCGACCGCCCGTACGGCCGTCGCGACGACAACCGCCCCTCCGGTTCGACCGGCGGCTCCTCCTTCGGCCGCCGCGACGACAAGCCCCGCTGGAAGCGCAACGACTGATACCAGTCGCTGAACTGATCGCCTGACAGGGCCCCCACGACACCCGTCGTGGGGGCCCTGTCGGCGTTGTCGGCCCCTGTTGCTAGGCTCCGCAGACTTTGCAGTGGGGGCGCACCGATGCCGGGACAACCGGCGACGAGGGACCCCGTATTCCGGGGGCGGAATGATGAAACTGACGGGAACACGCACGCTGGTTGCGCTCGCGCTGGCCGCGGCGATGGCCGCGCTGGGCGCCGTACCGGCGGTGGGGGCGGGGACGGCACCGCCGGGGGGCGAGGCCATGCTGGTTGCGCCCCCGAGTACGGAGCCGGCGCTCCGGTCCGTCTACGCGGCCGGGACCGGGCTGCTGATGAACGATCAGCGCCCCGGCGGAGGGGATGTCTGGAAGAGTCTGAAGGACGGCCGCGAGGAACTGTGGAAAGGCTGCGACGGCGCCTCATTCCGGTGGTTCCACGGTGATTCGAGGGCGTGCCGGATGCCCGGTTCCGCCCCGGATGCGTCCGCTCCGCTGATCATCCACGACTACGCGTCGGGCAAGACCGAAACCGTGCCTTCCGGAGACGGCAGGGTCTGGGTCGGCCCCTTCTCGCCCACGCAGGCGCTGGCGACCGAGAAGCGAGCGGACGGGCAGCTGACCCTCCACCTGATCGGACGGGAGAGCGAAGCGCGCAGGGACGTCGTCGTGAAAACGACGGTGCAGGTGCGCCCGTGGTCGGGATCCACGGTCGTGAGCCCGGGGGTGTCCGACGACAAGGGTGCGGTGATCATCTACGCGGACGGTACGGGCGCACCCCGCCTCGGCCTCGTCGACTACGGGACGGCGACCATGCGTCCGCTTCCGCTGCCAGATGGCGTCAGCCCCTTCGACATGGACTGGCCCACGCTCGGACCGACCCGGATCCTCCTGTCCTGGGTCGACGGCAAAAGGAGGCTGCTCTCCAGGGCCGACCTCAAGCCGCTCCCCGCGGTCTCCCTCGAAGGGACGAGGGGAGGAAGTTTCCTGGGTGACTGGCTGATCACGGAAGGCCGGGCCGTCCCCGTCAAGGGGGGTGCTACACGGACCGTGCTGCCTGCGGCCGAGTCCCGCGTCGTCACCGGCTCCGACGGCACGGTGTACGTCAACGGTGGCTCTGATGCGGCCCACTGGGGTGTCCAGCGCATCTCCCTCGACGCCCAGGGCGTTCCCCGGGCCACGAAGGTCCTGGACATACCGCCGAACCCGGTGGGTCGGCACGGCCTCGCCTTCAGCCAGGGAAGGCTCGCCGTCTACCAGAACGAGGGCTACGAGACGAGCCTCCAGGTCTTCAACGCGTCCGTCTCGGGCCCCGTCTCCGTGTCCCAGAAGGCTGACTGGAAGTGCCTCGACAGCCCTTCGCCGCAGCCGGACTGCGCCGGGCAGGGCTTCGCGACCGGCGACGGGCGCATCGTGGCCTTCGATCCCCGCTCCGACTACAGCCGCCTGCTCATTCGGGATGCCCGCCCCTCGGGCACCACCCGCGAGGTCAACCTCTCAGGCGCCACCCTGAACGGCCGGCGCATCGTGGCCGCGTCGGGCCGCTACCTCCTTTTCGAGGCCTACGAGAAGGTCGCGGAGTGGCGGTTCTACGTGGCCGACATAGACACGGGCCGGATCCTGCCCAATCCGGCACCCGGTCCCGCCGTCGCGCTGTGGGGCTCCACCTTGTGGCAGCCCGAGGGCGACAAGGGCATCGTCGCCGGGACGGACCTGCGCACCGGGAAAGTGACCCGGCGGGTGAACCTGGGCTCGGGCTGTCGCCCGTACGAACTCCAGGCGACGGCCGAGTGGTTCTACTCGACCTGCTCCGAAGACGGCGACGCACCGGCCGCCTACCACGTCCCGACCAAGAAGCGGGTCTCACTACCCGCCGCCCCGGTGGGGACCGACGCGCAGCTCGGCGACGGGTTCGTCGTGCGTGAGCACGGCGAGCTCTACAACCTGCGCTCCGGCAAGGCGGTACGGGAATTCGCCCCCGCGCAGCCGGTGTACGGGAACAACGCACTCGCCGTCGACCGCTTCGGTGGAGGCTTCGCCTACGTCGACCCGGTCCAGACCGTCCACGTCGTCGGCGTCACCGGCAAGGCCTCTCCCCTGACCGCCATCGACCGGAACATCCCGAACTCCGGCGCCTGGTCCCTGTCCCCGAAGCGGTGGGCGCCGAAGGTGTGGCTGTCGAAGCCGGCCCGGTCCTGGACGCTGGTCGTCACGAGCAAGGCCACCGGCAAGGTGGTCCGCACCCGTACCGGCGGTGAAGTGCGCGGGCTGCTCGAGCCCATGAAGGACGGCAGGGAGTCCTCGTCCGGGTTCGTGCTGCCCGACGGCGCGTACACCTGGGCCCTCAAGGCAGGGCCGGCCGACGGGCAGGGCGCCGAACTCGCCCTCTCCGGCCCGCTCACCGTGACCGGCGGCTCGGTGCTCGGCGGTCCGTGATCCGGGCGCCCGCACCGACATCGCCGGGCCGGACAGCCGATTTACGATCGGCTGTCCGGCGCTCTGCGGCTATGCTCTGGGGTGAGCAGGCCGAGGGCCATTAGCTCAATTGGCAGAGCAGCGGACTTTTAATCCGTTGGTTGTCGGTTCGAGTCCGACATGGCCTACTGCTCACAGCGCCCCACCCGGTCCGCCGGGTGGGGCGCTTTTTTTGTGTGCTGAGGCGGAGTCAGGGAATGCGGTCCGGGCCCGGGGAGTGGTGGTGGAGCGCCGCCCGGCGGCCGGTTTTAGGGCTCTGACCTGCGGTGATGCCGTCTTGCTGGGGGGTGCGGGCGGTAATTGGCGGGGGGCTCCCCCCGGATGGCGTAGAGTTGTGTTTACCGACGCGGGGTGGAGCAGCTCGGTAGCTCGCTGGGCTCATAACCCAGAGGTCGTAGGTTCAAATCCTGCCCCCGCTACTCAGTACGAAGGCCCGGTCCCCTCAGGGGGGCCGGGCCTTCGTCGTGTCGTACCCACGTAACCGCGCATGCGCGTACCCACGCGTGCGCGTCCCGTCACTCGAACGGTCGCGCCCGGGTCGCCGTACGGGCCCTCCCGCCCCCAGCCTTGGGGAGGCGGGGCGGACCGGGCGGCAGGAGAGCAGCGTGGTGGGGCTGGGCCGGCAGGGCAGGGGCGAGCGCTTCTTCGGCGCGATCGCCGGCAGTCCCGCGGTCCGCCGGGTGGTCAGGATGCTCCCGGCCGTGCTGATCGTCCTCGGCTTCCTCCTCAACGTGCTGACCCCGCCCAGCTTCACCGGCTCCCCCTTCTTCTCCGCCGCCCCGCTCATCGCGGCCCCCCTGTTCACGCTCCGGGGCACCGTCCTGACCGGGATCGCGGCCACCCTCGTCGTGATCCTGCTGCACCTCTCCAACGGCAGCACCTTCGAGGCGGAGGCCCTGACCGAGCTGGCGACCCTGCTGACCGTCTCGGGGCTCGCCACGCTGATCAACATCGTCGTGCGGCGCAGCACCGAGCAGCTCGCCTCCGCGCGCGGGATCGCCGAGGTCGCCCAGCGCGCCGTCCTGCCGACGCCGGCCGAGCTGATCGCGGGCCTGCAGGTCTCCGCCTCCTACGAGGCCGCGCAGGCGGACGCCTTCATCGGCGGCGACCTCTACGCCGTCCAGGACACCCCGTACGGGGTGCGCCTCGCGGTGGGCGACGTACGGGGCAAGGGACTCGGGGCGGTCGAGGCGGTGGCCGTGGTGCTCGGGGCGTTCCGGGAGGCGGCCGAGAACGAGCCCACCCTGGAGGGCGTGGCGGGGCGGCTGGAGCGGGCGCTGGCCCGGGAGGGCGGCCGGCGCGACAGCCTGGACGCGGTGGAGGGGTTCACCACGTGCGTGCTCGGCGAGATCCCGCCGGGCGCGGGCCTGCTGCGGCTCGTCAACCGCGGCCACCCCGAACCGCTGCTGCTGTACGCGAACGGCGGCCTCGCGGAGCTGGCCCCCGAGGAGCCGGCGCTGCCGCTGGGCATGGGGGAGCTGGGCGGCTGGCCGGACACGGTGCAGGAGTGGCCCTTCCCGGAGGGGGCGACGCTGCTCCTGTACACGGACGGGCTGACCGAGGCCCGGGACGGGCGGGGGATCTTCTACGATCCGGCGGCCCGGCTGCGCGGCCGGGTCTTCCCCGGGCCCGACGAGTTGCTGAGCGCGCTCGCCACCGATGTCCGCCGGCACACCGGCGGCACGGCGACCGATGACATGGCCCTGCTGGCGGTGGCCCGGCCGGGGGCGCGGCAGCCGACCCGGCGCCGGACGGTCCGGGTGATCCCGAAAGGGGGCGGAGCGTGACCGAAGAGGCGCGCTCGGCAAGCAAGCTGACGGACCATCAATGTGAAGATGTGGCGAGAGAGGTGGGAGAGAGGGGCTATTTTTGCCCGAGTTGATCCATGAGTGCGGCGATAAGTCGTGGCCAGAGCCGTGCGGGTAGTGGCTGATTGTCGTTAACGATCAATCGCAACTGCTTGGAATCACTCCCCTTTCTCTATTACCGTTCGATAACGCAGAGCGGTCGTCCCAGCCGTCGCAAGAGACGGCACCGTGCGCGTGCTCGCCCATGAGGAGTGTGCCCCGGTGGCCTCCAACTCGCCTGCCCCTGAAGGCATCGACGTCCAGGAGCAGCCCACGGCCGGTGCCTGGGGCGAGTGGAATCCCACCGAGGACTCGGCCCGGCCGCCCCGCGGCAAGCACCGCGTGCTCAAGCAGCGCGGCGGACTGGCCCGTTCGTCCACCGTCCTCGGCGTCGGCGTGATCGCCGCGGTCGGTGCGGGCGGCATCGCCACCGCGCAGGACCGGCCCCAGGTCGCCATATCCCTGCCCTCGCTGCCCTCCCTCCCCGGGGTGCTCGGCGGGGCGGACCAGGCCGCCGGGGACTCCGCCGACGGTGACGCCACCGGATCGCGGTCCGCGGAGCCGGCCCGGTCCGGGATCATCCCGCAGCAGGCCGACCGGCGTTCCGACGCGGGCGAGCTGCTGCGCAGCCGCATCCTCCAGCAGGCCGACTCCCAGCACGAGGCCGCCGCCGCCCAGGAGCGGGCCGAAGCCGAGCGGCTGGCCCAGGAGGCCGCGGCCCAGCAGGCCCGCGATGCGCAGGCGGCCAAGGAGGCGGCCGAGAAGGCGGCGGCGGAGGCGGCCGAGCAGGCCGCCGCCGAGGAAGCGCGCCAGGCGCAGGCGGCCAAGGAAGCCGCCGAGGCCAAGGCCAAGGCGGAGAGCGCGGCCCGGGCGGCCGGATCCTTCTTCCTGCCCACCTCGGCCTACACCCTCACCTCGCACTACGGCGACTCCGGCTCGATGTGGTCCTCCGGCCACCACACCGGCCTCGACTTCGCCGCCCCGACCGGCACCCCGGTCAAGGCGGTCGGCTCCGGCAAGATCACCTCGGCCGGCTGGTCCGGGGCGTACGGCTACCGCATCGTGCTGGAACTCCCCGACGGCACCGAGATCTGGTACTGCCACCTCTCCTCGATGTCGGTGACCGGCGGCTCGGTCGCCGGGGGCGACACCATCGGCCGGGTCGGCGCGACCGGCAACGTCACCGGCCCCCACCTCCACCTCGAAGTCCGCCGGGGCGGCGTCACGGTGGACCCGCTGTCATGGCTGAAGGCACGGGGCCTGAACGTCTAGGACCCGGCACCAGGACAGGACCCGGCACCAGGCTCGGCCCCGGTACCCGTCCCGGCCCGCCCAGCGGGTCGAAGCAGGGCGGGAGGAGCTCCTCCAGCACCGCCGCCCGGGACAGCGCCGGGCCCGCCGTCGCGCGGCGCAGCCAGAGCCGGCGCAGCAACTCCCGCTCCCGCCCTGCGAAGTCCGGCTCCCGGTCCGGGCCGCCGCGCGCGCGGTGACGTAGCAGAGCCAGTGCCGCGGCATCGGCCTCGTACAGGGCGACCGCCCGTCCCGCGGGCCGGCCCCCGGTGCTCCGGGCCAGCGCGCGGGCCAGGGAGCGTGCGGGCATCGACACCAGCGCGGGCACCTCGGCCGGGCTCAGCCAGCCGGCGGCCGCGTACAGGGCGAGCTCCCCGGCGACGGCCCGCAGCCGGCGGCGCCGTATCCACACGGCCAGCCAGGCCAGCAGCGCGAACACCGGGACCATCACGCAGCCGTAGACCACGTAGAACCCGGACTCGCCCAGGTCCGAGGAGCTGTTCCACAGCGCGTGCAGCCCCATCGCGGAGGCGAGGCCGAGCAGCGGCAGGCCGATCCGGCGCGTGCGGCGCACGGCGAGCGCGGCGGCGCCGAAGCCGAGACCGGTGGCCACGGTGAACAGCGGATGCGCGAACGGGGACATGATGCCCCGGACGAAGAAGGTGGCCGCCGTCACGGAGTTGAGCACCCCGGTGCCGTTCTCGACGTCCTGGTCGAAGGCGTTGCCGAGGTAGAGGATGTTCTCGGTGAAGGCGAAGCCGGTGGCGGTGAAACCGGCCATCACGAAACCGTCGGAAGGGCCGCTGAACTGGCGTCTCCTGAACAGGAACACCAGCAGCAGGGCGGCCGCCTTCGCACTCTCCTCGACCACCGGGGCGATCGCCACCGAACCGAGCTGATCGGCATCGGAAGGATCGGCGGTGGCCGCGGCTATCCACTGCGTCGCGAAACTGTTGGCCAGTATGGCGATCAGCGCCGCGGCGCACGCCCCCCAGCCGAAGCAGAACGCCAGCTGCGCCCACGGGTGGGGCGAGGCCCGCCCCACCCACCGGAACGCAGCCACGAGCGGCGCCACCGGCAGCAGGGCCAGGCCCAGACCGACGAAGAACCCGGGCGTACCGGTCTGTTCGCGTACGAGTTCCAGGATCGCGATGCCGCAGCCGCCGAGCAGCGCGACGAGGGCGTACGTACGCACGGCGCCGGCGGTACGCGGCACTCGGTGCAACAGCCGGGGCAGCCGGGTCGCTCGGGGCACACGATGACTCTACCGAGCGGACCCGACACGCGGAGTGATGTCCTCGGTTCTACGCGTTACCCGTGCGCCGGAACAGCAGATCGTGTACGACGTGTCCCTTGTCGAGGCCCTGCCCCTCGAAACGGGTGAGCGGCCGGAAGTCGGGTCGGGGCGCGTAACCGCCGTCGGCCTGCGTGTTCTCGAACTCCGGCTGGGCCGTGAGCACTTCGAGCATCTGCTCGGCGTACGGTTCCCAGTCGGTCGCGCAGTGCAGGATCGCCCCGGGCGCCATGCGGGTGGCGGCCAGCGCGAGGAACTCCGGCTGGATCAGGCGCCGCTTGTGGTGGCGGGCCTTGGGCCAGGGGTCCGGGAAGTACACGCGGAGCCCGGCGAGGGAGTCCGGGGGCAGCATCTCGCGGAGCAGGATGATGGCATCGCCGTTCGCGACGCGGACATTGGTCATGCCGCCCCGCTCGGCGAGGGCGAGCAGGTTCCCCTGCCCGGGGGTGTGCACGTCGGCGGCGAGGATCCCGGTGCCCGGGTCGGCGGCGGCCATCTGCGCGGTGGCCTCGCCCATGCCGAAGCCGATCTCCAGCACGACGGGGAGCCCGTCGAACATCTCCTTCAGATCGAGCACGTCGTGCCCGTCGATGTCGAGCCCCCAGGTGCCCCACAGCCGCTTCAGGGCTTCGCCCTGCCCGGTGGTCACCCGGCTGCGACGGGGCTGGAAGCTCCGGATCCGCCGCTCGTGGTGCGATCCCGCCGGATCGGGCGCGGGCCCGTCGGGGAACCGGGGCTCGGTGCGCCACTTCGGGGGCACGTAGCTGGAGGCCGCCTCCGGCACGGGCTCGGCGGCGGGATTCTGGGGACTCAGAGACTCAGACACAATCCCCGGATTCTACGCGCGGCGGCCCTATCCAGCCGTCCGGCGTTCGAGGACCGGGGTCTGGGACGGAGCCCCAGGGTCTTCACGGGTCAGGGCGGAGCCCTGGGAACGGTGGAAGGGCGGGTAGGGGACAAGCCCCGCAGGGCTACGCGCTGCGCAAAGCCTTGAGAGCCCGCCCGGCGATCTCCCGCCCGATGGGCAGCGAAGCGGTGGCCGCGGGCGAAGGCGCGTTCAGCACGTGCACCGTCCGCTCCCCCTCCCGGATCAGGAAGTCGTCCACCAGCGTCCCGTCCCGCAGCACGGCCTGCGCCCGCACTCCCGCCGCCGCCGGCACCAGGTCCTCCGCACGCACCGCGGGCAGGAGTCTGCGTACCGCCTCGACGAACGCCGCCTTCGACAGCGACCGCCGCACCTCGCCCGCCCCGTACCGCCAGTGCCGCGCGGCCATCCGCCAGGATCCCGGCCAGGCCAGCTCGTCCGCGAGGTCGCGCGGCCGGACCGTGCCCCAGCCGTACCCCTCGCGCGCCAGCGCCGGCACGGCGTTCGGCCCGACGTGGACCCCGCCGCCGATGCCCCGGGTCAGGTGGACGCCGAGGAAGGGGAACGCCGGATCCGGCACCGGATAGACCAGCCCGCGCACCAGCTCGGGCCGGGCCAGGTCGTAGTACTCGCCCCGGAAGGGCAGGATCCGCATCTGCGGGTCGTCCCCGGCCAGCCGTGCGATCCGGTCGCACTGCAGCCCCGCGCAGTTCACCAGCACCCGCGCGCGCACCACGAGACCACTGCTCGTGCGCACCGCCACCCCGGCCGCGCGCCGCGAGATCAGCTCGACGGCCCCGCCGTAGACGATCTCCGCCCCGGAGGACTCCGCGAGCTGCTGTGCGACCCGCCCGTAGTCCACGATCCCGGTGGTCCCGACGTGGATCGCCGCGAGCCCGCGCACCTCGGGCTCGTACTCCGAGATCTGCGTCGGGCCGAGCTCCCGCACCGGAATGCCGTTCTCCCGGCCCCGCTGCACGAGTGCGTGCAGCCGCGGCAGCTCGTCCCGCTCGGTGGCGACGATGAGCTTGCCCGTCACCTCGTGCGGGATGCCGTGCTCCGTGCAGAACTTGACCATCTCGGCCGCACCGCGCACCGCGAAGCGCGCCTTGAGCGAGCCCGGCTTGTAGTAGATCCCGCTGTGGATCACCCCGCTGTTGCGGCCCGTCTGGTGCCGCGCGGGGCCGTCCTCCTTCTCCAGGACGACCACCCGGGTCCCCGGAGCGAGCCCCGCGAGGGCGTGCGCCGTCGACAAGCCGACGATGCCGCCGCCGATCACCAGCACGTCGCAGTCCAGCCTGCCCAGTCCGCTCATGCCGCCCACGCCGCCGCCCACACTGACACCTCCCACCCCTGCATAGTGCACCCCGACACTGACAACGGGGCCACGCGGGGCCTATGCCGGGGTTACCAGCAGAGGCCTGGCCCGCTCGCGCAGTTCGGCGACGCGCGGTTCGTCCCCGTACGGTTCCAGCCGGTGCAGGAGGTCCCGTACGTACTCCGTCGTCCGTGCCGACGAGATCCGTCCCGCGACCTCCACCGCCCGGGTCCCCGCCGCGCACGCCGCGTCGAGGTTCCCGGACTCCAGCTCGGCCACCGCGCTCACGACGAGCCGCAGCCCGTGTGATCGTACGTACTCCTCCGTCGGCCGGGACAGTGCCTGTTCCGTGAAACGCCTTACCTGGCGCGGGAGTTTGAGATCCCGGTAGCACTCGGCCGCGTCCGCCGCGAAGCGGTCGTACGAGTAGAAGCCCAGCCAGGTCGGATCGGCGTCGCCGTCCCGGGCCCGTTCCAGCCACCCCTCGGAGGCCCGCAGCGCGGCCCCGGCGGCCGCCGAATCCCCCGCCTTCGCATGCGCCCGGGCCTCGACGAGCCGGAAGAAGCTCATCGTCCGCGCCGTGGCCAGGCCCCGGTTGCGCTCGACGGCGGCCTGCGCCAGGTCCACGCCCTCGTCCGGGAAGTCCCGGTAGGTGGCCTGCAGGGACATCGACGCCAGCACGTACCCGCCGAGCGGTACGTCGGCGGCGGCGCGGGCCAGCCGCAGCGCCTGGATGTAGTACCGCTGGGCCGCTTCCTGCTGCCCGGTGTCGAAGGCCATCCAGCCGGCCAGCCGGGTCAGTTCGGCGGTGGCGCCGAACAGCGCGCGGCCCACCTCGTCGGTGTAGGAGCCGAGCAGCAGCGGCGCCGCGTCCACCCGCAGGCATTCGGGGACCATCGAGGAACGCCAGTCGCCGCCCCCGTACTTGGAGTCCCAGCGGCGGGCGTCCTCGGCGGCCTCGCGCAGCTTGGTCACATCGCTGTGGCCCACGCGCTGCGGGCCCCCGGCGTCGGGTGCGGCCGCGGCGGGCGCCGGCGGCGTTTCGCGCGCGGGCTGGGCGGGCACACCCCCGACATGGGCGCCGGGAGGCGCCGGAAGGCCCTCCGGCGGGGCCGCGCCCGGTACCGGCTCGCGCGCTGCCGGTTCGCGGGCCACCGAGCTGTCGGCGGGAGATATCAGCCACCGCGAGGCCGGCGTCGCGTAGGCCGACACCGAGAAGGAACCGGCGAGCGACTGCCAGATCCCGCCACCCCCGCGCCGGCCGGCGAGGTCGAGCCGGTAGAGGTCCGTGGCCGAGCGCACGGCGGCCGCGACGTCGCGCGGGAAGGCCAGCCCCACCTCGGGCGCCGGATCCGCGTCCGCGAGCCCGATCTCGTGCAGCGGCACGGGCCGGCCGAGCTTCGCGCCGATGGCGGCCGCGATCAGGTGCGGGGCGGCGCCCTGCGGCACCATCCCCTTCGACACCCAACGGGCCACCGAGGTCTTGTCGTAGCGGAGGGTCAGACCGCGCTGAGCGCCGAGGTCGTTGACCCGCCGGGCCAGCCCTGCGTTGCTGATGCCCGCGAGGGCGAGGACGGCGCCGAGCTTCTCATTGGGCTCGCGGAGCTCCCTGGACATGCGCCACCCCTCGTCACACGCGGAACGCATACAACGCCAACACAGCCGGGGCATAGGCGCCCGGCATTTCGTAAACCCAGCGTAGTTCCCCGCCTCCCAAGCGTTAAGGCCCCCTGTTCCGTATGGCGGGATTGTTGTCCGTATGCACAGTCGGGCGGGGACCCGGGGCCGGGGCGCACGTGTCAGCGCGTGCTCCACCCGCGCGGCCGTGCGCCCGGCCGTGCGCTCTGGCCGCTGTGGGGGCCCGGCGATTCGATGTGCGGTGCGTGGGTCGGCCCGCCGCGCGGACCGGGCGGGCCGGGGGATGCCGCTGCCTCAATCCCCGCGGGTGGCGGAACGGTCCGGGGGGTGGAACCCGCCCCCCGGACCGCGCTCCGCCGGGCGGGCCCGGGCGGCGGACCCGCGGGGCCGCGCGCAGGGCCCCGCGCAGGGCCCCGTGCAGGGCCCCGTGCAGGGCCGCGCGCAGGGCCCCGTGCAGGGCTCTCAGTACGGCCGAAGAATGGCCGAAACCGACCTATGGGGCGGTCGGAACGGAACGCCAAATACCGCATGGCCGGGGCGTGTTCGTTTATACGTGCGCCCCCCTTAGTCACTCCCGCACGCCTGTCTCGTGGCAGCATGGACCCCGAGCCACCCGGGGTCCCTCCGGCCCGCGCGCAGAGCGCCGGCCGTACGGTTCGCACCCCGGTCAGGTGCCCACGGGCTGGGGAGGCGGCGGTGCGCTGGTTGGTGGGTTGGAGCAGTATCGCCGCGAGCTTCGGCACGGCCGGACGGGTCGCGGGGCACGGCGCTGCGCACGCCTCCGACCAGGGAACATACGGATCGGGCTACGGGTCGGGCTACGGGTCGGGCACGGGCTACGGCTCCGGGAACGGCCACGCCTCCGCCGGCGCGTACGGCTCCGGCAACGGCTCCGGCCCCGACGGATGGCCCGACGGCCACGTCCGCGGCGGGCTCGCCGACGCCGGCCACCCCGACGAACCGGGCGCAGCCGCCGCCGACCGCACCGTGGTCCCCGTGGGCGCCCAGCTGCTCTGGGGCGACCCCGACCCCCTGTGGGCCGTCGGGGACTGGCGCCCGGACGAGATCCGCACCCTCACCGCCGATCCCGCGGACCCCTTCACCCGCCTCGCCGTCCTCGGCTGCTGCGGCGCCACCGACGAGGAACTGCGCCGCGCCCTCTACGCCGCCCGCGGCGGCGCCCTGCGCCACCTCACCCAGTGGCCCGGCAGCTACACCGCTGTCGTCCAGGCCGGCCGCCGCATCACCGTCGTCGGCGACCTGGCCGGTGCGCGGCCCGTCTTCTACACCCCCTGGGCGAGCGGGACCGCGTACGCCACCGCCGCCCTCCCGCTCGCCGACCTGATCGAGGCGCAGCTCGACATCGGCCATCTCGCCGCCCTGCTGGCCTGCCCCGACAGCCCGGAGGCGCTGGGCGACGGCACACCGTACGTCGGCGTACGCCGGATCCCGCCCGGGCACGCGCTGATCCTGCGCGAGGGCTCGCGGGAGATCACCGGGTACGAGCCGGTGGCCTCCCTCGCGGTGGCCGCCCCCACGGCCGACCCCGCGCTCGCGGTGGAGGGCGTACGGGAAGCTCTGGTCGACGCGGTGCGCGCCCGGCTCACGGCTCCGCGGCATGCTCCCGAGCAGCTGCCCTACGACCCCGGGCCCGTCCCCGGAATGGGCCCGGCCGACCGGCGGGCCGCGCGCGGCGCCCCCGCGCCCGTCCCCGGAGTCGGCGCCGACCTCTCCGGAGGCAGCGCCTCCGCGACCCTCGCGCTGCTCGCGGCCGGCCTCCCGGGCGCACCCGGAGCCCTGCTCGGCGGTACGGGCAAACGCCTCCTCGCCGTCACCTTCAACGACCTGGCCACCCCCGAGGGCCGCGAACCCGAACTGGAACGCGCCCACGCCATCGCCTCCGACCCCCGCCTGCACCACGTGGTCGTGGCCGCCGCCGAGGAAGCCCTCCCCTACGCCGACCTCGACGGACCGCTCACCGACGAACCGGGCCCCTCCCTGGTCTTCGCCGCCCGCGAGCGGCGCCGCCTCGCGGCCGGCTCCGCCGACCACTTCACCGGCCACGGAGCCCGCCAGGTCCTCGACGCCCACCCCGCCCGGCTCGCCGACCTCCTGCTCGACCGCCGCCGGCGCCACCTGCTGCGCCCCACCCTGGCCCTCGCCCGCTCCGCCCCGGCCGAGGGCGACTCCCTCCTCGTGCCCCTCCTCGTCCCCCTCACCGTGTACGCGGCCGCCCGCCGCCTGGCCCGTACGCCGTACCGCGCCGGCATGGAGGCGGCGGCGGCCCGCCTGCGCGACGGGGTCGCCGCCGCGGGGCCCTGCTCCCCGGTCGACGCCTCGCTCGCGGCCCTGACCTGGTCCCGGCCGGGCCCGGCGGCGGCCTGGCTGACCGGCGAGGCCCTGGCCGAGGTGTCGGTCCGCCTCACCGCCGCCGCGGGCCGCCCTCCCTTCTCGCTGCGCCCCGGGGAGGCCCGGGCCCGCGCCGTCCTGGCCCGGCACGCCGCCGACCACCGGGTCTTCGAGCAGGCCGTGGAGGTCCGCAGCCAGCGGCTGCACGCCCCGTTCCTGGACAACCAGGTCGTACGGGCCGCCCGGGCCCTGCCCGAATCCCTGCGCGTGCAGCCCGGCGCCCGGGCGGCGGTCCTGCGCGGGGTCCTGTCCTCGGCCGGGGTCCGCGACCTCCCCCCGGGGTGGGGCGCCACGGCCCACGCCCCGAACGAATCGGCGACCCGCCTGGGGCTGCGCGCGGCCCTCCCGCACCTGCTGACCCTCTTCGCGTCCCCGCTCCTGGCGGACGCGGGCCTGATCGAAGCCCGCGTCGTCCGCCAGGCACTCCTCGACGCGGCGGACGGCCGCCCGGTCCCGCTCGACGGCATCGCCGAACTCGTCTCGATGGAACTGTGGCTGGGCCGCCTCCTGGCCCGCCGGGGCACCTGCTGGACCGGCACCTCCACGCCCCGCCGCAGAGCCGTCCCCACCGGAGTCCCGCTCCGCCGCCCGGCCCTGTCCTGACGAGCCGTCCTGGCACCCGAGGTCGTACGGGCCTTCGCGGCCGCCGCCCTCAGCGGCAGCTGATGACGGAGTCCGCCCAGGTCGCCAGCGTCGGCAGCCGGCCGCCCTCGGCACGCTCCACGACCAGGCGCAGCGTCTTGCGCCCGGAGAGGGAGACGGACACGCTCGCCGCCGGGTCCTCGTAGCCCAGGGCCCGGGACTGCCACAGCCGCTGCCCGTCCGCGTACACGGAGAAGCGGACCGTGCCGTCCGTGAGCAGCGACATGCCGTCCACACCGGCCCGCGCCGAGAAACTGGCGCAGCTCCGGTTGAGGGTGATCTCCACGGAGGAACGGGAATTGACGGTGATCCCGTGCGAGAAGCGCTGCCCCCCGATCAGCGGCCCCCAGCGCTGCCAGACCCAGCTGCTCCGCCAGGTCTCGATCTCGGGATTGTCGTGGGCCCCGTACGCAGACTGGCCCAGGGCGGAGAGCCGGAACCCCTGCGGTGCCTGCGGCGGCTTGGGCGGCGTCGGCCTGGGCGGCGGTACGGGACTCGGCGTGGGGCTCGGCTTCGCACTCGGGGCCCGGCTCGGACTCGGCGCGGGCGAGGACCGCTGCGGGCTCCGCGAGGGCTCCGGCACGGCCGGCACGACGGCCGCCGGCGGCGGGGGTGTCTGCTTCCTCGGGGGCGGTACGGATCCGCGCGCCTGCGAGGGCTGCGCCCGCGACGGGCCCGGCTCCGGCGCGGCGGGCGCAGGGCTGCGCGGCACCGGCGCGGTCACGCCCGGCGCGGGGTTCGCGCGCACGGTCGGAGCGGCGTCGTCACCGGCCAGCGCGAACACCACCCCGGCGGCCGCGGCCACCACGACCCCGGCGGCGATGGCCGCCTTGGCCGGCAGCCCCAGCCCCTCCGAGGCCACGGCCCCGCCGACACCGCCGGCCCCACCTCCACCAGCAGCCCCACCAGCAGCCCCGGCTCCGGCGGCCCCGGCCCCGGCACCAGCCCCGGCCGTGGACCCGCCCACGGCTGCGGCGGCGGCCCCGGCACCGCCCGCCGCGACGGCCCCGCCGGCCACCACTCCGGCCGCTTTGGCCGCGTACCCGGCGGCGAACCACCCGATGACCGCGACCGGCAGCAGCGCGGGAATGCCCGCGTTGACGTCCTTGAGCTCGCCCGCGGCGAGCCGGCACTGGGCGCACTCCTCGAGGTGCTTGCGCAGTCCGCGCTCGGCCCGCATCCGCAGGCCCCCGCGGGCATACGCCCCCAGCCGGTCGGCGTAGCGGGCGCAGTCCCCGCCGGAGCTCAGCGCGGTGCTCACGTGAGCCTGGAGGTACGCCTGCTTGAGGCCCTCGCGGGCCCGGCTGGCCAGGACCGCGGTGGCGTTCGCGCTCAGCCCGAAGAGCGGGGCGATCGCGCTCGGCGAGGCCTCCTCGACGGTGGTGTGCCAGAGCACGGCCTGCCACCGCTCGGGCAGGCTCCGGAAGGCCTGCATCGCGAGGGTCTGCTCGGCCTCGTGCATGGCCCGCACATCGGCGCCGAGTTCGAGGGTGTCGTCCCCCGCGCGAACGGGCAGCCCGCCCGCACCGTCGCCGCAGCCGGAGGCCTGCTCCGCGAACAGCGCGAAGTCCTCGACCAGCTGCTCCCGCTTGGCCGTCTTCGCCCAGGCGGCGGCGACCCGGCGCACGGTGGTCAGCAGGTAGGCGCGCACCGACTGGTCCGGACCCGCCCCGCCCCGTACGGCCTGGAGGGTCCGGGCGAACACCTCGGCGGTCAGATCGTCGGCGGTGTGCTCGTCGCGGCAGCAGGTCCGGGCATAGCGGCGCACGGCATCGGAGTGGCGGCGGAACAGTTCCTCGTAGGCCCCGTCGTCGCCCCCGCGCATCCGCGCGATCAAGTCCCCGTCGGAGGGCGGCAGTTCCCCGCTCGCCCCGGCGGCGTGCCGGCCGCCCGGTTCGCGCTGCGCCGGGACCTGCCGGGCGGGCAGGCTGCCCGCATCGACGTCGCCGCCGGTGCCACCGTGTGGCTCTTCCCGCCCGTCAACGCTCATCGCGGAGACCCTCGCACGACACACTCAACCGGTACACCGATTCAGCGTGTCACACGGCGGGCACGCGCCGAGCCCGTCTGCACACCTTCCACTCATCCGAGCAAGCCCCGGCGAATTGCCGTACGGATCCTCACCCGTTCGAGCGAGAACCCCCGTGAGGGATCCGGTTGACGGACCGGCCGAGCCACCCGGTCCGTGAACCTCACGTCCCGGGCGCCCCGGCCGAACGACCCGAACCGAACCGTCCTCCGAGTGCCGTGCTCCGCGTTACGCCGTCCGGGACCGCAGCCCTTCGAGCAGGATGTCCAGCAGCCGGGCGGAAGCCGCCGCCTGCTGCGCCGCATCGGGCAGCGCGGGCGCGGCCGTCGCGATCACCAGCAGCACATCGGCCACCGTGACATCGGTGCGCAGCTCACCGGCCTCCCGGGCCCGGTCGACGAGGCGCCCGACGACCTCGAGCAGCTCGCCCGCGCCCGCGTCCTCCGACGGCTCGTCGTCCAGGCCGGTCCGGGCAGAGCCGACGACCCGCAGATCGGGCGCCCCGCCGGCCGCGACGACCTGACGCTGGTGCGGGACCCGCGCGGCCTCGCCGTCCACCCCGTCGGCCCCGTCCTCACCGGGCCCGCCGACCCGCAGCACCTGCGGAGGCAGCAGCCGCCCGGCGCCGGAGGCCACGGAGGTGCGCAGGAAGCGCGACAGCGCCTGCCACGGCTCCTCCTCCTGGCCGAGAGCCGTGCGGGCCTGCTCGGTCAGCCGCGAGGTCTCCTCCTCGGCTATCCGCCGGACCAGGACGTCCTTGCTGGGAAAACGCCGGTACACGGTGCCGACGCCGACCCGTGCGCGCCGTGCGACGTCCTCCATCGGAGCCCCGTAGCCGAGCTCGCCGAAGACCTCGCGGGCCGCGCGAAGTACGTGTTCGAGGTTGCGCTGTGCGTCGACGCGCAGCGGCGTGGAGCGACCCACGCCGTGTGTGGTGGCGCCGCCGGCCATCAGCCGCCCGTGGCTGTCGGTCGCGGAAGCGGCCGACGACAGAGCGGTGGCAGAAGCATGGAAATCTGAAATGTGCATATGTATCCCCCGGTAATCATTTGTCTCCCCCCGGAGACACTCCCCGCCTTCATGTCGAGGGGGGCCACGGTCATGAGGGCCCTGGTCCTACTCCTCGACGAGTTACGAACATAGTTGAGCCAGAGTCAATTCAGAAGAGGCAGCCCCGGACGGACCACCGCCCGATCGGAGCATTCACCCCCAATTTTCCGTTCGAAGCCCCCGGAATCACTCATTCCGTACCGGCTGACCTGCATACCTCCCCTTCCATCAGCACCCTCCGACAACCTCGCCCCGCCGTCCTCTCCGGTCACACAATGTGCCGGGCCTGTGGACAAACTCCCGGCCACGTTGCGTCATGGGACGGTGAAGGCTGCTAACTCGCGGGGCACGGCCCCCGGTACCCCGCCCCGTACGCGGATCCTCATCGTCGGCGGCGGCTACGTAGGCATGTACACGGCACTCCGGCTCCAGCGAAAGCTGAGAACCGACGAGGCCGAGGTCACGGTGGTCACTGCCGAGCCCTACATGACGTACCAGCCCTTCCTCCCGGAAGCGGCCGCCGGCTCCATTTCCCCGCGCCACGTCGTGGTCCCGCTGCGCCGCGTGCTGCCGAAATGCCGCATCGTCATCGGCGAGGCCCGGCACATCGACCACTCCGCCCGGATCGCGACGGTCACCACCCTCGCGACCGACGAGGAGGGCGGCGGCCCCGTGGAGATCGAGTACGACGAACTCGTCCTCGCCCCCGGCTCCGTCTCCCGCACGCTCCCCATTCCGGGACTCGCCGAATACGCCATCGGATTCAAGACCGTGGAAGAGGCCATCGGCCTGCGCAATCACGTCATCGAACAGATGGACATCGCCTCCTCCACCCGCGATCCCGCCCTGCGCGACGCCGCCCTCACCTTCGTCTTCGTCGGCGGCGGCTACGCCGGGGTCGAGGCGCTCGGCGAGCTGGAGGACATGGCCCGCTACGCCGCCCGCTACTACCACAACATCAAGCCCGAGGACATGAAGTGGGTGCTGGTCGAGGCCAGCGACCGGATCCTCCCCGAGGTCGGCCCCGAGATGGGCACCTACACGATCCGCGAACTGCGCCGCCGCGGCATCGACCTGCGCCTGGAGACCCGCCTCGAATCCTGCGAGAACCGGATCGCCGTCCTCAGCGACGGCGCCCGCTTCCCCACCCGCACCGTCGTATGGACCGCCGGCGTCAAACCGCACCCGATCCTCGCCGCCAGCGACCTGCCCAAGACCGACCGCGGCCGCCTCGCCTGCACCTCCTTCCTCACCGTCGAAGGCGTCGAGCACGCCTGGGCCGCCGGCGACGCAGCCTCCGTCCCCGACATCACCGCCCCCGAGAAGGGCGTCGCCTGCGCCCCCAACGCCCAGCACGCCGTCCGCCAGGCCAAGGTCCTCGCCGACAACCTCGTATCGTCCCTGCGCGGCGGACTCCTCACCGAGTACGCCCACAAGTACGCGGGCTCCGTGGCCTCCCTCGGACTCCACAAGGGCGTGGCCCACGTCTACGGCCGCAAGCTCAAGGGCTACCCGGCCTGGCTCATGCACCGCGCCTACCACCTCAGCCGCGTCCCGACCCTGAACCGCAAGACGCGCGTGCTCGCCGAGTGGACGCTCTCCGGCCTCTTCAAACGCGAGATCGTCTCGCTGGGATCACTCGAACACCCCAGAGCAGAATTCGAACTCGCGGCGGGCGGAGTCCCCAAGGACCCTCCGAAGAAGAACGCAGGCTGATGCCGTCAGTCCCGTCGGTCACACTGGACGTGTGACCATAGGTGGGCTCACACCTGCACAGAGTGACATCAGCGTGACATCCGAGTGCCACCCGATTGCCACCGAGTGACACAGCGACCACGAGCGACACCACGAGGCTTGAAAGCAGTGAACTTCACGCGCTGGAGCGCCCGGTTCCCCGGAACGCAGCGCCGCGCCGCGGCCCGGTCCGAACACGCAGCCGCCCAGGCCAAACGGGGCGAGGGCTCGGTCCCCGCCGCCCGCGGCGCGGCCGGCCATTCCCCGGCCGGCCCGGACGGCTGCCCCGCGGACCCCACGGTCCGCGGCACCGGCTCCGTCATCGGTACCGGTGCCGGTGCCGGTTCCGGGTCCGCCGCCGCGGACGGTACGAGGATCCCCGCACCCTCCCTCGACGAGCTCTCCGTACGCGACGTCCTCGACCGGCTCCCGGCCCTCGTCGCCCTCGTGCACGGCCCCGAGCACCGCGTCGCCTACGTCAACGAGGCCTACACCGCAGGCTTCGGCGCCCGGGCCCCCGGCGCCCCCGCGCACCTGGCCCTCCCCGAGCTCGGCGAGCTCGGCCTGCTCCCGCTCCTCGACCAGGTCCAGCGCAGCGGCAAGCCCCGCACCGCCAAGAACCGCACGGCGCCGGGCGGCACCAGCTCGTACACGGTCACCTGCACCCCGATCGAGTTCCCCAAGACCAAGGCCGACGCCGACGGATCCACCCCCCACGCCGCCACCGGCTCCGGCACGGGATCCGACACCGAGGCCGAGGCCCACACGGGCACCGGCGTCCTGATCCACCTCGCCGACGTCACCGACCACGCCGAGGCCGTCGAGCGGCTGCGCGCCAGCGAGCGCCGCCAGCGCGAGGCCGCCGTCACCCTCCAGCGCTCCCTCCTCCCGCAGGAGCTGGAACAGCCCGACGACCTGCGCGTCGCCGCCACCTACCAGCCCGGCGGCACCGAGGCCGCCGTCGGCGGCGACTGGTACGACGTCATCACCCTCGGCGCCGGCCGCACGGCCCTCGTCATCGGCGACGTCATGGGCCGGGGCGTCCGCGCCGCCGCCGTCATGGGCCAGCTCCGCACCGCCGTCCGCGCGTACGCCCGCCTCGACCTGCCCCCGCACGAGGTGCTCCAGCTCCTCGACGGCCTCGCGGCCGAGATCGACGCCAGCCAGATCGCCACCTGCGTCTACGCCGTCCACGACCCCAACGAGGGCCTCCTCGCGTACGCCTCCGCCGGCCACCTCCCGATCCTCGTCCGCGACGAGGACGGCACCGTCCGCCGCGCCGCCGACCCCACCGGCCCGCCGCTCGGCACCGGCGGCTGGCTGCACACCTCGGGCACCATCGCGCTGGGCCCCGGCTCCACCGCCGTCCTCTATACGGACGGCCTGGTCGAGCGACGCGGCGAGGACATCGACGAAGGCGTCGCCGCCCTGGAGCGCGCCCTCTCCGGCGCGCAGGGCACCCCCGCCGTCATCTGCGACCGCCTGATGCGCGCCCTCGGGGTCGACGCCGACCACTACGACGACGTCGCCGTGATGGTCCTCCAGCAGCCCGCCCGCACCGGCGCCGACGCCGAGCTCTTCCACAACGCGGCCCTGGAGCTCCTCGGCGGCATCGAGGCCGCTCCGCGCGCCCGCGCCTTCGCCCAGGGAGTCCTCGCCTCCTGGCGCTTCCCGGTGGAGCTGTGCGACCTGGGAGTCCTCGCGGCCAGCGAGCTCGTCGCGAACTCCCTCCAGCACGGCACCCCGCCCATGCGCCTGCGGCTGCGCCGCACCGACCGCCGGCTGATCATCGAGGTCACCGACGGGGACGACCACCTCCCGCGCCGCCGCCGCGCCGAACCGGCCGACGAGACCGGCCGCGGCATCTCCATCGTCGCCACCATCGCCTCGGCCTGGGGCTCGCGCCGCACCCCGGGCGGCGGCAAGGCCGTCTGGTGCGAGTTCGCCCTCCCCGACAAGGCCCCGTAGCCGAACACGAGGAAGGCCCCGGTCCACCGGACCGGGGCCTTCGTCATTCATTCCTTACGCGCTTCCCGGCTACGCGGGAACGGGCGCGGGCTCGGCGTCCATGACCCGCTTCACCACGACCGTGCTTCCGGCCAGCGACGGGTTGTCCTGCACCGGCGTCAGCTGCTTGCCGAGGCGCAGCGCCAGCCCGGCGATGCCGAGCGAGACCAGGACGAAGATCCCGATGTAGAGCATCGGAATACCCGCTGCCAGCGGCACACCGAGCGGCCCGAGAGCCAGGGCCAGCTGCTTGACCAGCGCGAAGGCCGAGTTGTACTGGCCCACGGAGCCCTCCGGCGCCAGGTCGGCCACGAGCGGCGCGAGCGTCGGCGACAGCATTGCCTCGCCGATGCCGAAGAGGGCGTACGTGGTCACGAACGCGGCGGCGGCCATGACGGCGCTGCCGTGCCCCAGCCCGGAGAAGGCAGCGATGATCCACGCCACGGTCCAGAGCAGACCGACGAGCGCGATCACCCGGGACCGGCGGTGGTTCTCCACCAGCCGCAGCACGACGAACTGGGCGAGCACGATCGCACCGGTGTTGGCGGCGAGCGCGAAACCGAGCGTCGAGGGGGAGATCCCGGCGGCCTCGGTACCGAAGGCGGCGAGCCCCGACTCGAACTGCCCGTAACAGGCGAAGAACAGAACAAAACCGAGGATGCAGAACTGCACCATCGCCTTGTGCTCCATCAGCCGCTTCCAGCCCCCGCCCGCCTGGGCGGCATCCTTGGCCAGCGCGGTGCTGATGGCCGGCACCTGGGGCATCCGCACGGTGGCGATGACCCCGGCCAGGACCAGGAACATCACGGCCTCGATGCCGAAGAGCAGGGTGAAGCTGCCGGGACGGCTCTCGTCGACGATGAGCCCGCCGATCAGACCGCCGATGCCCAGACCCAGGTTCTGCATGAAGAACTGCAGGGCGAAGGCGCGGGTCCGGGTGGACGGGGTGGAGCAGCGCACGATCATCGTGGCCAGCGCCGGCTGCATGACGGCCTGCCCGGCGCCCAGCGCGAGCGCGGAGAGCAGGATCGCCACCACACCGGTGGAGAGCCCGAGCGACAGAGCGCCGAGCGAGGCGACGACGGCCGCACCGATCACGACGGGCACCGGACCGCGCCGGTCGATCACCCGCCCGGTGAAGGGCAGGGCGAGAAGCGCACCCAGGGCGAACGCCATGAACGTTCCCGTCGCCCACATGGGGTCCAGTTCGCGCACCTTCGCCGCGTAGACGTAGAGGAACGGAACCGTGAAGCCGATACCGAACGCGGTCAACGCGTTCCCGGCCTGGATCCTCCGCATCGCAGCGCCCATCACCTTGGTCACTTCTCACCACCTTGATTGCTGAAGCTTGAAGACTTCATACCTAAAGTTCGATCCTTAACACTACACACCGAAGGAGTTAGATGCCAACGGCCCCGTGCCATACTTCGAACCATGGGTGACACCCCCGACGGCACTGCGCCCGTCCACGAGCCGAGCCTCGACGAACAGATCGCCGTCTATCAGCGCGAGTTCCAGGACCTCGACCCCCAGGTCGAGAAGGTCGTCTCGGCCCTCAGCCGCCTGAACCGCCGCATGAACGTCGCGTACGGCCGCCAGACGGCGGCCCTGGGCATCAGCAACGCGGAGTGGGAGGTCCTCAAGGCCCTCGTGCTCTCCGGAGCCCCGTACCGGATGGGCCCGAGCGAGCTCGCGAAGCAGCTGGGCCTCACGCCGGCGGCGATGACCCACCGGATCGACCGCATGACCGCCGAAGCACTGGTCACGCGCGAGCGGGACGAGAACAACCGCGTCCGCGTGATCGTGGAGCTCACCGCGGAGGGCCGCAGCAAGTGGCTCGACGCGATGCGCGCGGCGACGGTCTTCGAGGAGGACCTCCTCCAGGACCTCTCCACGGCGGAGCGCGGCGTACTGGGCGACATGCTCACCCGCCTCCTGGACCGCGTGGAAGACCTCCAGTCCCCGCACTGACTGCCCAGCGACCCGGCCCTGGAGGCCGGGTTGACACGGGCCCCGCGGATCCGTAAGGTTCTTCGAGTTGTCCCTGAGCCGAAAGGTTTCGGAGACAGCGAATCCCGCCGCCTCGTTGCGGCACCCAACTCAGCACGATCTCCCACTGGGAACGCATTCGGCATGCCCGAATTCATTCCTGAAGGTCGATTATGAATCGCCCGGGAAATCCACTAGAGTTCGGGAGTCGGAAGGGCCCAACAGCCCCGAAGACAAAACCCGCTGACTGGGAGTCAGGCCCGAAAGAGTCTGATAGAGTCGGAGACACAAGAACAAAACGAAGCGCCCGGAGAAAAGCCACCAGTAATTGTTACTGAGGGTGAGTACAAAGGAAGCGTCCGTTCCTTGAGAACTCAACAGCGTGCCAAAAATCAACGCCAAAAAGTTGATACCCC
>NZ_JBHXKA010000130.1:0-23287 GCF_042722885.1 Streptomyces sp. NPDC058401 | reverse complement strand
GGCGTGCCGGCCGCCGCGCGCGGGGTGCGGGCCGGGCGGGCGCCCGCGGCGCCGGCCGCGGCGCGGGGGGTGCGGGCGGGGCGGGTGGGGGCCGGGGGGAGCTGGCCCTTCATCGGGCCCCAGTCGTTGGGGTCGGGTACGCCCGGCGGGAGCATCTGGCGGCGCTTCGGGGCGTCCGGGTCGTGTGCCTCGCCCGGCTCCTTCGCGCCGGGCCAGGCCTTGGCGACGCGCGCCGCGAGGACGAAGTCCTTGCGCAGCGGGTGGCCCTCGAAGTTCTCGGGGAGGAGCAGCGGCACCAGGTTGGGGTGGTCCGTGAAGACGACCCCGAACATCTCGAAGGTCTCGCGCTCGTGCCATTCGGCGCCGGCGTAGACGGCGACGGCGGAGGGCAGGGAGGGCGCCGAGTGCGGGACGGTGGTGCGCAGCAGGAGGCGGCGTACGCGGTGGTTCTCCAGGGAGACCACGTGCGCGCAGATGCGGAAGCCGGTGCCCGGCTCGTCCACCGCGCTCAGCCAGTCGAAGTAGGTGCAGCCCAGCTTGTCGCGGGCGATCTCCAGCGCGGGGATCCAGCTCGCGGTGGGGACGTCGACGGTGAGGACGGAGTACGCGAAGGAGCCGACGGCTTCCTCGCCGAAGACCGTTCCCGCCGCGTCGGGGAGGGAGTCGTAGAGGTTCACGCGTCCGTCCCGGGAGCGGGGGTGGAGGAAGGAGCGGGGGTGGAGGAGGGAGCGGGGGGAGGAGAGACCAGGCCGCTCGTGAGCTGCGCCGGGGACGGCGCGGGCGTGTTCGCGTAGCGGTCCGCCAGCGATTCGCGGGCGATCTTCTCCTGGAGCTTGAGGATGCCCTGGAGGAGGGCCTCGGGGCGGGGCGGGCAGCCGGGGACGTAGACGTCGACCGGGATGATCTGGTCGACGCCCTTGGTCACCGAGTACGAGTCCCAGTACGGGCCGCCGCAGTTGGAGCAGGCGCCGAAGGAGATGACGTACTTGGGCTCGGGCATCTGCTCGTACAGCCGCTTGACGGCCGGGGCCATCTTGTCCGTCACCGTGCCGGAGACGATCATGAGGTCCGCCTGGCGCGGGCCGGGGGCGAAGGGGATGACGCCGAGCCGGATGAAGTCGTGGCGGGCCATCGAGGCCGCGATGAACTCGATCGCGCAGCAGGCGAGGCCGAAGTTGAAGACCCACAGGCTGTAGCGGCGGCCCCAGTTGAGGACCACCTTCATGGGCTCGGGCGCGAGGCGGGACAGCACGCCCAGCCGCTTCGGCTCCGGGAGCAGCTGCGGCTCCGACGGCACGGCCGGGGTACCGGCCGGGGTCACAGCCATTCGAGGACGCCCTTCTTGTACGCGTAGAGCAGGCCGACGGCCAGGAAGCCGAGGAAGATGAACATCTCCACCAGCGTCGTGGCGCCGTAACCGGCGGCGGCGAACACCGTCGCCCAGGGGAAGAGGAAGATCGAGTCGACGGCGAAGATGACGTAGAGGAACGCGTAGACGTAGTAGCGGACCTGGGTGTGCGCCCAGCCCTCGCCCACGGGGTCCACGCCGCACTCGTAGGTCAGCAGCTTCTCGCGGGTCGGGACGGACGGGCTCAGCAGTCGGTTGGCGCCGAACGCCACCGCCACGAAGAGCACACCGAGCGCGGCCAGGAGGCCGACGACCGAATACGTACGGAAGTAGTCCGCGGCGAGCACGGATACGGTCGATACCGTTGGTTCGGGCACGTCCGTTCCTCGTTCCTCGGCCACTGTCGACGATCAGGTTGATCTGGTACGGACGGGAGTCTAGGGCCTGGGCTCCACGGGGTGGGGTTATCCCCCGTTTACCTCGGCCCGGCTACCCCATGGCACGAGGTGCCCCGGGCTTGGCAGGGTGGGCGCATGACCGCGAGCAAGCACACCCCCGACGACGGCGCTCCTCCGCCCGTACGCGCACCCTTCGATGCCGTGACGTGGAAGGAAATCGCCTACCTGCTGAGCAATTTGCCCGCCGCCCTCATCGGGTTCGTCTACACGGTGGTGATGGTGTCGACCGCGGGCGGACTGTCCGTGACCGCGATCGGTCTGCCGCTGTTCGCATGCGGCCTGTTCGTGTCTCGCCAATTGGGACGGCTGGAACGGGCGCGGGCGCGCGACCTCTTGGGCGTACGGGTCGACGAGCCGACGCCGATGCCCGGGCCGGGCCGGTCGGGCGGGTTCTTCCCCTGGCTGTGGGCGAGCCTCAAGGACCCGGTGGCCTGGCGGACCGTGCTGTTCGAGCTGATCCGGCTGCCGTGGGCGGTGCTCACCTTCACCGTGGCGCTGACCGGGCTCTTCGTGCTGTGGCCGGTGCTGCCGTGGGTGGTCCGGGGGCTCGCGAACGTGGACCGGGCGATGGTACGGGGCCTGCTGTCCCCCTCCGACGAACTGGAGCGGCGCATCGCCGAGCTGGAATCCGACCGGGGTGTCGTGGTCGACACGGCGGCGGCGGACCTGCGGCGCATCGAACGCGACCTGCACGACGGGGCGCAGGCCCGGCTCGTGGCGCTGGCGATGGGGCTGGGCCTGGCGAAGGAGAAGCTGCTGGAGGACCCCGAGGGGGCGGCGGCGATGGTCGACGAGGCGCACGGAGAAGTGAAGATCGCCCTGCAGGAGCTGCGGGACCTGGCCCGCGGGATCCACCCGGCGGTACTGACCGACCGGGGGCTGGACGCGGCGCTGTCCTCGGTGGCGTCGCGGTGCCTGGTTCCCGTGAAGGTGGCGGTGGACCTGCCGGCGCGGCCGGCGGAGGCGATCGAGGGGATCGCATACTTCGTGGTCTCGGAGCTCCTGCAGAACGTGAGCAAGCACGCGGGGCCGGGCGCTCGGTGCGCGGAGGTCGAGGTGTGGCGCACGGGTGGCTCCGCCGACGGGCGGCTCCTGATCCGCGTGTCGGACGACGGGCGGGGCGGCGCGAATACCCTGGCCGGGTCGGGGCTGGCGGGGCTGGGCGAGCGGCTCGACGCGGTCGACGGCGTGCTGGTGGTGGAGTCGCCCGAGGGGGCGGGCACCGTGGTCACGGCGGAGCTGCCGTGGCGGGAGCGAACCCTCCGCTGAGCCCGGCCTGACCCTGCCGGCCGCGCCCGCGGTGCGGTGCCCGCCGTGAGCGGACGCCGCGCCGTTTCCGGGGGCCGGCCCCCGGATCCTGCGCCTCAAGCGCCGGCGGGGCTGGGTTTACCCGGCGGGGGCGGTGTTGCCCGGCGGGGCGGAGGTGCCCGGCGGGGCGAAGGTGCCCGACGGGGCCGGAGCTGCCCGGCGGGGCGAAGGTGCCCGACGGGGCGGAGGTGCCCGACGGGGCCGGACGGAGTGCCCGCCGGGAGCAGGTGCGGCGCCGTACCCGGGGACCAGCCCCCGGACCCCCGCGCCTCAAACGCCGGCGAGGCTGGAATTGGGGCGACGTCAGCAGACACGTGCGGGCACATCGGCGCGCTGGATTCACCCGGCGGGACCGGCATTGCCCGGCAGGGCCGGAGCTGCCCGGCAGGGCCGGAGCTGCCCGGCAGGGCGAAGGTGCCCGGCAGGGTCGGAGCTGCCCGACGGGGCCGGACGGAGTGCCCGCCGTGAGCGGGTGCGGCGCCGTACCCGGGGACCAGGCCCCGGACCCCCGCGCCTCAAACGCCGGCGAGGCTGGAATGGGGGCGGCGTCAGGGCGCATATGTGGGACTGCTCCGGCGGGGCTGGATTTGGTCGGCGCATGCGCATGTGTGCAGGACTTCTGGGGCTGGATGGGCCGGGCAGGGGCTGGATCGCCCTCCGGGCCGTCCAGCCCCGCCGGCGTTTGAGGCGCGGGTCTGGGCGGAGCCCAGGGAACGGGCGAAGGGCGGGTAGGGGATTCGGCTCGGCGTCCAGGCAACGGCTCCGATGGCCGGAGCCGCCGGCCCGAGCCCGACCCGCCCGACCCCGACCCCCGCCCCCGCGTCGCCCCCCGCGTCGGCCGGGGTGGGGTTAACCCCCCGGGGGAGAGGCCGACATGCCGGATGGTTTCGGGTGGGGGTGCGCGGGAGGGTTGGGGGACACAGTGGAGGAAGGGCGGGGCAGCGACATGGGTAGCAGGGGCAGCGGTATGGGCGGGGTGGTGCGGGCTCCTTTGCAGGGGCGGGCCTGGCGGGAGTTCGGGTACCTGGTGGTGGGGTTGCCGCTCAGCACGTTGTACTTCTCGCTCGCCATCGCCGGTGTCAGCCTCGGCGCCGGGCTGCTCGTCACCTTCCTCGGGGTTCCGGTGCTGGCGGGGGTGCTGGCCATGTGCCGCGGGTTCGGGCGCGTGGAGCGGGCCCGGGTGCGCGGCATGCTCGGTCAGGACATCGCCGAGCCGGCGCCGATCCGGGCGGCGAAGGGCGGGGCGATCTCCGGGATGGCGGCGCTGCTCAAGAGCGGGAGCGCCTGGCGGCACGTGCTGTACTCGGTGATCCACTTCCCGTGGGCGGTGTTCGCCTTCTGTGTGGCCCTGACGTTCTGGGCCTACGGGTGGGCCATGCTGCTGTACCCGCTCTGGTTCTGGGTGTTCCCGGCCTTCACCGATCAGCCGGGGCTGCAGCTCTTCCAGAACGGCGATTCCTACACCTTCTATCTGGACTCCCCGGTCGCGATCGCGGCGGCCTGCGGCACCGGGCTCGTGCTCACCCTCGCCACCCCCTGGGTGGTGCGGGCCCTGACCACCGTGGACCGGCTGCTCGTCTGCGGGCTGCTCGGGCCGTCGCGGCTGGCGCACCGGGTCAGTGAGCTGGAGTCCGACCGGGGTGTCGTGGTCGACACGGCGGCGGCGGACCTGCGGCGCATCGAGCGCGATCTGCACGACGGGGCGCAGGCCCGGCTGGTGGCGCTGGCGATGGACCTGGGCATGGCGAAGGACAAGCTGACGGAGGACCCGCGGGCCGCCGCCCGGATGGTGGACGAGGCGCACGGGGAAGTGAAGATCGCCCTGCAGGAGCTGCGGGACCTGGCCCGCGGGATCCACCCGGCGGTACTGACCGACCGGGGGCTGGACGCGGCGCTGTCCTCGGTGGCCTCCCGGTGCGCGGTGCCGGTACGGGTGGCGGTGGATCTGCCCGCGCGGCCGGCGGCGGCGATCGAGGGGATCGCGTACTTCACGGTGTCGGAGCTGCTGCAGAACGTGAGCAAGCACGCGAGGGCCCGTACGGCCGGGGTCGACGTGTGGAAGTCCGGGGACCGGCTGTTGATCCAGGTCTCCGACGACGGGGTGGGCGGGGCGGACGCGGACGGAGCCGGCGCTCCGGCCGGTTCGGGGCTGGCGGGGCTGGCCGAGCGGCTCGATGCCGTGGACGGGCTGCTGGTCGTGGACTCCCCCGCGGGTGGCGGCACGACCGTCACGGCGGAACTCCCCTGGCGCGCCATGTGAGGAAGCGGACGTCGAGCAGGCCGCATATCCGCCACCGGTGACCGGCCGACCGACCGACCGACCGCACGGATGCCCCGCAAGGGGTGTCCGTGCGGTGGCATGTCCGCACGTCGCCGGCCTCCCGCGGCGGGTGCCGTTCGCCCCCTCGCGCCGGGGGCCAAAGCCCTGACTTTGGGGAGCGGGCGCGCGGAAAGTGCCGCCGGGGCTGGAAACAGCCGTTCCTGGGGTGCGCGTTGATCGCGCTCCGGCTACATCCGGGCTCAAGACTGGGATGCTTGGCTGAGTCAGGGACAACGGGGCTTGAGTGAGTGGACGCGGGAGCGGCAAAGTCGTGGAAGACAGGGTGCGGGTGGTCATCGCCGAGGATTCAGTGCTGCTGCGTGAGGGCCTGACCCGGTTGCTGACCGACCGGGGGCATGACGTCGTCGCAGGCGTCGGGGACGCGGAAGCCCTGATCAAGACGGTGGCGGAGCTGGCGGCGGAGAACGCGCTGCCGGACGTGGTGGTGGCCGATGTGCGGATGCCGCCGACGCACACGGACGAGGGCGTGCGGGCCGCGGTGCGGCTGCGGCGCGATCACCCCGGCATAGGTGTGCTCGTGCTGTCCCAGTACGTGGAGGAGCAGTACGCCACCGAGCTGCTGGCCGGCTCCAGTACCGGGGTGGGGTACCTGCTGAAGGACCGGGTGGCCGATGTGCGCGAGTTCCTCGACGCCGTCGTCCGCGTGGCCCGGGGCGGTACCGCCCTGGACCCGGAGGTCGTGGCGCAGCTGCTCGGCCGCAGCCGCAAGCAGGACGTGCTGGCGGGGCTGACCCCGCGCGAGCGCGAGGTGCTGGGGCTGATGGCCGAGGGGCGGACCAATTCCGCGGTGGCCAAGCAGCTGGTGGTGAGCGACGGCGCGGTGGAGAAGCACGTCAGCAACATCTTCATGAAGCTGGGCCTGTCGCCCAGTGACGGGGATCACCGGCGCGTGCTGGCCGTTCTCACCTACCTAAGATCTTGATCAACTGACACTCTGTCAGGTAAGGCCGGATTCGGACAGACCGCCGAAGGGGCGGTCCAGAAACTGAGCACCCCGGGGAAGCGATCCCTACGGTCGTAGGGTTGACCTTGGGCAGTGCTCACGCCTCGAAGGAGGTCCAGTTCAGTGACCAGCCAGGTCAGTAGCCCAGCCGAACAGTCCGACGGGGCCGAAGGCGCAGTCGTCGGCGAGCAGCGGACGTCCCCGGGCCCGAACGGCGAACCCGCAGGTCATCCGGGCCTCAATGGAGACGCCGGAGCCCATGGCGGAGAGCCCGGGGACCCCGTGACGAAGGAAGTGCGCCGACTCGATCGGGTGATCATCCGCTTCGCGGGTGACTCCGGTGACGGCATGCAGCTCACCGGTGACCGTTTCACCTCGGAGACCGCCTCCTTCGGCAACGACCTCTCGACGCTGCCCAACTTCCCGGCCGAGATCAGGGCGCCCGCCGGCACCCTCCCCGGCGTCTCGTCCTTCCAGCTGCACTTCGCCGACCACGACATCCTGACGCCGGGCGACGCCCCGAACGTCCTGGTGGCGATGAACCCGGCGGCGCTGAAGGCGAACATCGCGGACGTGCCCCGCGGCGCGGAGATCATCGTCAACACCGACGAGTTCACCAAGCGCCCGATGGCCAAGGTCGGCTACGACACCTCCCCGCTGGAAGACGGCTCGCTGGAGGCCTACAACGTCCACCCGGTGCCGCTGACCACCCTCACGGTCGAGGCGCTGAAGGACTTCGGGCTCTCCCGCAAGGAGGCCGAGCGCAGCAAGAACATGTTCGCGCTCGGGCTGCTGTCCTGGATGTACCACCGGCCCACCGAGGGCACCGAGAAGTTCCTGCGGCAGAAGTTCGCGAAGAAGCCGCAGATCGCGGAGGCGAACGTCGCCGCCTTCCGGGCCGGCTGGAACTTCGGCGAGACCACCGAGGACTTCGCCGTCTCCTACGAGGTGGCCCCGGCCACCCGCGCCTTCCCGACCGGCACCTACCGCAACATCTCCGGGAACCTGGCCCTGTCCTACGGGCTGATCGCAGCCGGGCAGCAGGCGGATCTGCCGCTCTACCTGGGCTCGTACCCGATCACCCCGGCCTCGGACATCCTGCACGAGCTGAGCAAGCACAAGAACTTCGGCGTGCGCACCTTCCAGGCCGAGGACGAGATCGCCGGCATCGGTGCGGCCCTGGGCGCGGCCTTCGGCGGCGCGCTCGCCGTGACCACCACCTCGGGCCCGGGCGTGGCCCTGAAGTCCGAGACCATCGGCCTCGCGGTCTCCCTGGAGCTGCCGCTGCTGATCGTGGACATCCAGCGCGGCGGCCCGTCGACCGGTCTGCCGACCAAGACGGAGCAGGCCGACCTGCTCCAGGCCATGTACGGGCGCAACGGCGAGGCCCCGGTGCCGATCGTGGCCCCGCGCACGCCGGCGGACTGCTTCGACGCAGCGCTGGACGCGGCCCGGATCGCGCTGACCTACCGGACCCCGGTGTTCCTGCTCTCCGACGGGTACCTCGCCAACGGCTCCGAGCCCTGGCGGATCCCGGACGTGGCGGACCTGCCGGACCTCAAGGTGCAGTTCGCGGCCGGTCCCAACCACGAGCTGGCGGACGGCACCGAGGTCTTCTGGCCGTACAAGCGCGATCCGCAGACCCTGGCCCGCCCGTGGGCGGTCCCGGGCACGCCGGGGCTGGAGCACCGGATCGGCGGCATCGAGAAGCAGAACGGCACGGGCAACATCTCGTACGACCCGGCGAACCACGAGTTCATGGTCCGCACCCGCCAGGCCAAGATCGACGGCATCCTGGTCCCCGACCTGGAGGTCGACGACCCGGACGGCGCGCGGACCCTGGTGATCGGCTGGGGCTCCACGTACGGGCCGATCACGGCCGCCGTACGCCGCCTGCGGCTCGCCGGGCTCCCCATCGCGCAGGCCCACCTGCGCCACCTCAACCCCTTCCCGAGGAATCTGGGCGAGGTCCTGAAGCGTTACGACAAGGTAGTGGTGCCGGAGATGAACCTCGGGCAGCTCGCGACCCTCATCAGGGCGAAGTACCTGGTCGACGCGGCGTCGTACAACCAGGTGAACGGCATGCCGTTCAAGGCCGAGCAGCTCGCCAACCATCTCAAGGAGGCCATCAATGACTGAGGTGACCGACAGCCCCACCCTGCTCTCGCTGGTGCCCAAGGCGGCCGCCAAGCAGTCGATGAAGGACTTCAAGTCGGACCAGGAGGTCCGCTGGTGCCCCGGCTGCGGCGACTACGCGGTGCTCGCCGCCGTCCAGGGCTTCATGCCGGAGCTGGGGCTGGCGAAGGAGAACATCGTCTTCGTCTCGGGCATCGGCTGCTCCTCGCGGTTCCCGTACTACATGGACACGTACGGGATGCACTCCATCCACGGCCGCGCCCCGGCGATCGCCACCGGGCTCGCCACCTCGCGCCGCGACCTGTCGGTCTGGGTGGTCACCGGTGACGGGGACGCGCTCTCCATCGGCGGAAACCACCTGATCCACGCCCTGCGGCGGAACGTCAACCTCAAGATCCTGCTGTTCAACAACCGGATCTACGGGCTGACCAAGGGGCAGTACTCCCCCACCTCCGAGGTCGGCAAGATCACCAAGTCGACCCCGATGGGCTCGCTCGACGCGCCCTTCAACCCGGTGTCGCTGGCGATCGGCGCGGAGGCCTCCTTCGTGGCCCGTACGGTCGACTCCGACCGCAAGCACCTCACCGAGGTGCTGCGCGCGGCCGCCGCCCACGAGGGCACGGCGCTGGTGGAGATCTACCAGAACTGCAACATCTTCAACGACGGCGCCTTCGAGGTCCTCAAGGACCACGAGCAGGCCCAGGAGGCGGTGATCCGCCTCGAACAGGGGCAGCCGATCCGCTTCGGCGTCGACAACGCCAAGGGCGTCGTGCGCAACGCGGCCACCGGCGACCTGGAGGTCGTGACCGTGACCCCCGAGAACGAGTCCCGGATCCTGGTCCACGACGCCTCCTCGGCCTCCCCGACCAACGCGTTCGCGCTGTCCCGGCTGGCCGACCCGGACACGCTGCACCAGACGCCCATCGGGGTGTTCCGCAACGTGCGCCGGCCCGTCTACGACACGCTCATGGCCGAGCAGCTGGAGACGGCCGTGGACCGCAGCGGCAAGGGCGACCTGGGCGCGCTGCTGAGCGGGAACGACACCTGGACCGTCGTCGGCTGAGCCGCACCCCGCACGCCGCCGAAGCCCGGACCTCCCTGGAGGGTCCGGGCTTCGGCGTGTCCCGGCCGCCGGCCGGCCACCCAAGTGTCATGAGCATCTCGCCTGAGACTAATGACTTTCGGCGCGGGCGGCGCTACCGTCGTCAGGTTGGCTTGAAGTAGCTCTGGAGGTCCCGTGAAGGCAGAGAACGACCAGCGCACGGGGTTGCTCTACGGATTCGCCTCGTACGGGATGTGGGGGATCGTTCCCCTCTTCTGGCCGCTCCTCCAGCCCGCCGGAGCGATCGAGATCCTCGCCCACCGCATGGTGTGGTCCCTGGCCGTGGTCGCCGTGGCCCTGCTGGCCCTGCGGCGCTGGGCCTGGGTGGCGGAGCTGGTGCGCCAGCCGCGCAAGCTCGCCCTCACCGCGCTGGCCGCCGCCCTGGTCACCGTGAACTGGGGCGTCTACATCTGGTCCGTCAACAACGGCGCGGTCGTCGAGGCGAGCCTCGGCTACTTCATCAACCCCCTCGTCACCATCGCGCTCGGCGTCCTGGTCCTCGGCGAGCGCCTGCGCCGCACGCAGTGGGCCGCGGTCGGGATCGCCGTCGCCGCCGTGCTGGTCCTCGCCGTCGGGTACGGGCGGCCGCCGTGGATCTCGCTGATCCTGGCCTTCTCCTTCGCCCTGTACGGGCTGATCAAGAAGCAGCTCGGCATGGGCGGCCTGGAATCGCTGACCGCCGAGACCGTGATCATGTTCCTGCCCGCCCTCGGCTACCTGCTGTGGCTCGGCGCGCGGGGCGAGTCCACCTTCACCGCGCAGGGTCCGGGCCACGCCGCCCTGCTGGCCTCGGCCGGGCTGGTCACCGCGATCCCGCTGATCTGCTTCGGCGCCGCCGCGATCCGGGTCCCGCTGTCCACCCTCGGGCTGCTCCAGTACATGGCCCCGATCTTCCAGTTCGGCCTCGGCGTCCTCTACTTCCACGAGGCCATGCCGCCCGCGCGCTGGGCCGGCTTCTCCCTGGTCTGGGTCGCCCTCTCGATCCTCACCTGGGACGCCCTGCGCACCGCCCACCGCGCCCGCGCCCTGCGCCTCGACACCCTGGCGGGGCCCCTGCCGGCGCCGCTGCCCTCGGCCCTCCCGACGCCGGCGCGCGAGACCGCGTAGCAGCGGCGCCGGGGCCTCGGACACCGACGGGCGCGTCTTCGGACGCGCCCGTCCGCATGTCCGCCCCGGAGCCCCCGGAGCTCCCGGATCCCTCGGAGCCCCCGGCCTACGCCTCCATCGGCAGCCCCGTGGCGGCGAGCCGCAGGCGCGGCGGTACGTGCGCCACCACCAGGGCCACCGCCTCCCCGGCCGTGGCGACCTCGCCGATCTGCCCCGAGGGGTCGCGCCGCATGACGCGGAAGCGCCCGTCGGGCAGCGGGATCACGAAGGGGACCGCCACCTCGTAGGGGAAGCGGGTCGTGCTGCTGAAGTGCACGTGGCCATGGCTCGTGTACGGGTACAGCTGGCGCAGGAGCGGGTCCGCGTGGGCCGTCTCCAGCACCGCGAGGGTGCCGAGGCACGGGACCGTGGGTCCGCGGCGCTCCAGGCTGTCCGCCCATACCCGCCGCCGGTCGATCCACTGGGCCTCGACGACCGCCGCACGGGTCTCTTCGTTCACGTTCATCCCCCCAGTGTGCTCCCGCCACGGCCTCAGGGGCGGCTCCGTCCGCTTTCCGAACGGGTGTGACCGGATTGAGGTCTTGACGGACCATCACACTCTCACTGACCATCAGGCTCGCACTGACGCACGTTGCTCACTTGTTCTACCCCGCACGTTTCCGCACACATCCCCAGTACGGAATCCCGGAGCCCCCACATGAGCCTGTCCGTCTCCCGGCGTCTGGCCGCCGTGACCGCCCTCGCGGTCGCCGGCCTCCTCTCCGCCACCGCCCCCGCCGCGCTCGCCACGCCGACCTCGGTCGCCGCAGCGCCCACACCGCCCGACATTCCCATCGCCAACGTCAAGGCGCACCTGACGCAGCTGCAGTCGATAGCCACGGCCAACGGCGGCAACCGCGCCCACGGCAAGGCCGGCTACAAGGCCTCGATCGACTACGTGAAGGCCAAGCTGGACGCGGCCGGTTTCACGACCAGCTTGCAGACCTTCACCTCCAGCGGTGCCACCGGCTACAACCTGATCGCCGACTGGCCGGGCGGCGACCCCAACTCGGTCCTGATGTCCGGCTCGCACCTCGACTCGGTCAACGCGGGCCCCGGCATCAACGACAACGGGTCCGGCTCGGCCGGCATCCTGGAAGTGGCGCTCGCCGTCTCCCGCGCGCAGCTCCAGCCCACGAAGCACCTGCGCTTCGGCTGGTGGGGCGCGGAGGAGCTGGGCATGATCGGCTCGAAGTACTACGTCAACAACCTGCCGGCCGCGGAGAAGTCGAAGATCTCCGGCTACCTGAACTTCGACATGATCGGCTCGCCGAACCCGGGCTACTTCGTCTACGACGACGACCCGACCATCGAGCAGACCTTCAAGAACTACTACGCGGGCATCGGCGTCTCCACGGAGATCGAGACCGAGGGCGACGGCCGCTCCGACCACGCCCCGTTCAAGAGCGCCGGCATCCCGGTCGGCGGCCTGTTCTCCGGCGCCGACTACACCAAGACGGCGGCCCAGGCCACGAAGTGGGGCGGCACCTCCGGTCAGGCCTTCGACCGCTGCTACCACGCCTCCTGCGACACCACGGCGAACATCAACGACACCGCCCTGGACCGCAACTCCGACGCCATCGCCTACGCGATCTGGAACCTCGGGGCGTCCACCCCGGTCCCGCCGGGCAAGTCCTTCGAGAACACCGCGGACGTCACGATCCCGGACTCCCCCGCCGCCGCGGTGAACTCGCCGATCACGGTCTCGGGCGTCACGGGCAACGCGCCGGCCACCACCAAGGTCGACGTGAACATCGTCCACACCTACAGCGGTGACCTGGTGGTCGACCTGGTCGCCCCCGACGGCACCGTGTACAACCTGCACAACCGCACCGGCGGCAGCGCGGACAACATCGTCAAGTCCGTGACGGTCAACGCCTCCTCCGAGGTCGCCAACGGCGTCTGGAACCTCCGGGTCAAGGACGCGGCCGCGCAGGACGTGGGCTACATCAACAGCTGGAAGATCACCTTCTGATCCGGCAGGCCCCAGGGGGCTCCGGCGCGATCCCGACCGGATCGCGTCGGAGCCCCCGGCCGTTCTACGAGCCCTGCGCCCGGCCGTTCTACGACTCCTGCGCCCGGCCCCGCAGCGAGGCCGACAGCGGCTCCTGGATCCGGGCCCGCAGCTCCTCCGCGACCGCCGCGACATCGGCGTGCCCCAGCTTCGCGGCCTCCACCAGGTCGCCCAGCTCCTCGGGCGACGGCAGCTGCTTGGCCCCGGCGACCCGCAGGTACGAGCGGGTGGCGGCGGCGGCGTAGAACTCGTTCATCGGGGATTCCAGCGCCGGGCACACGGCGAGGGTGTGCAGAAACGCCGCGGCCCGCCACGCGGTGTCCGGGGCGGGCTGTTCGGGGACCAGGACGAGGTCGTTCTGGTGCCGGGCCACGGCGGCGGCCACTCCGGAGGGATCCCACACGGCGGGATCGGACGGGAGATGGTGGGCCAGGGCTGTCCAGGCCCACTCCATGGTGATCTTCAATGCCCGAACCGCTCCTGGAAGTAGCCCCAGTGGTCGGCGAACTCCTCTATCCCGGACAGGAAGTTCTTCCGGTCCTCGTCGAGCTCGCGTTCCGTGACTTCGGTGATCAGCGCGGTGACCGTCGTGCCCAGGGCCGCCGCTCGCGCCTTCAGGCGTTCGTGGAACTCTTCTTCCAGGCGGATGGTGACGTGTCTCGACATGCGTTTCACGGTACAGCGGGGCCGCTGTACACAGGGCCGGAACGGCACAAGGGTGGGCAGGGACACAGTCCCTGCCCACCCTCGGTCAGCCGCCCCGGCCAGGTGCCGGCTTGGGCTTCGGTTACTTGTTGGCGTCGGCCGCCTTGACCAGCTCGGCCTTGGTGACCGCGCCGACGTAGACCTTGCCGTCGTCCGTGATCAGCGCGTTGACCACGCGGGTCTTCAGGACGCGGCCCTCGCCGAACTTCCCGGAGACCTTCTCCCCGAGGGAGTCGAGGAACTGCGCGGCCCCCTTGGGCGCGTTCTTGTCCTTGGCCGCGTCGTCCATGCCCTTGAGGGTGCCGGTCGCGCCGGTCTCGATGCGGGCGATCGAGGTCCAGCCCTCGCCGAGGACCTTCGGCTCGCCCTTGGCGCCGTCGGCGCCGCCGGTCAGACCGCCCAGACCCGGGATGGACTCCAGCGCGCCCAGACCCTTGTCCTTGCCGTCCTTGGAGTCCTTGCCGTCCTTGCCGTGCTCGCCGGCCGCGCCCTCGGTCACCTTGGCGTCCTTGGGCGGGGTGAAGGCGAAGGTGTCGGCGGCGGGCTTGGAGAAGTCCACCTTGGTGAAGCCCGCGTCCACGATCGGCTTGCCGCCGTCGGTGGAGAGGACCTGCACGCGCAGCGGCACGCCGTTCTTCCCGTCGACCGCGATCTTCACCGAGGCGACCGTCGAACCGTTCCCCTTCGGCTTCAGGACCAGCTGGTAGGCGTCGCGCCCGGCCACCTGGGCCGTGTCGCCGACGCTGATGTCGGTGGTCGTCCCGGCGGCCTTCAGGACCTCCTGGGCGATCTCCTGCGGGGAAGCGCCGAGCTCGCCGGCCTTGCGGTCGGAGCCCTTGTCGCCCTTGCCCCCGTCGGTGGGGGCCTTCTCGTGGAAGACCTCCTTCGACTTGGAGTCGTATCCCCAGACGTCGTCGCCGTTGTGGACGAGGCTGTACTCGTCCTTGCCGTCGACGAAGGTGAGCTTCTGGCGGTCCGGGCCGTCCGCGGCCACGCGGAAGGTGTGGGTGCCGCTCGCCAGCTGGGCGAGCTTGTCCTGCGGGTCCGCGGAGCCGCCGGTCACGCCGCCACCGCCGCCCAGCAGGCCGGCCGGAAGGCTCGGCAGTCCCAGGTCCGTGCTGATCTTGGCGCTGCCGGACAGCTGCTGCACGTCCGAGGCCGCGATCTTCTCGATGAGCTGCTGTGCCGTCACCTTCGGAAGGTCCGGTCCCCCGGCGTTCGCGAAGGCCGGAACCATCGCGATCGTGCCGGCGACCACACCGAACACCGCGACCGGTACGGCGTACCGAGCGGCCTTGCGGGTCTTTGCGTTCGTTGCCATGTCTGTCTGCCCTACCTCTGTGTGTACGGCGGCGACCTACCCGTCCAACGTGTACACGTCCACCCCTCGCCGCCACTCTCACCCGATCTGGTGGGGATGTGCCTCTATCTGACCAAAGAAGTGGGGGTCGGGGCGTCAGCCCCCGGAGCCAACTGTGCGTACGCCCCAGGGATGACATGACGAGGGCCCGGCCTCCCCTACCCGTAGGGGTTGCCGGGCCCTCGCCCCTGCCTTCGGTCCTGCCTTCGGTCGTGTCTTCGGCCCGTCAGCCCGCGCGGTGCACCACGGCGTCGCACAGCTCCACCAGCGCCGACTTCGCGAAGCACTCGGGCAGCGGGGCCAGCGTGGCCCGCGCCTCCTCGGCGTACCGCACGGTGTCCCTGCGGGCCTGCTCCAGGGCCGGGTGGACCCGCAGCCGGGCGAGCACCTCGGCGTGCCGGGCGTCGTCCGTCAGGTCCCCGTCCAGGAGCCGTACGAGCTCCAGGTCCTCGGGGTCGCCGCCCTGGGCGGCCATCTCGCGCAGCCGCAGGACCGGCAGCGTCGGGATGCCCTCGCGCAGGTCGGTGCCGGGGGTCTTGCCGGACTCGTGCGTGTCGGAGGCGATGTCGAGGACGTCGTCGGCGAGCTGGAAGGCGGTGCCGAGCCGCTCGCCGTACTGGGTCAGGATGTCGACGACCGACTCGTCGGCGCCGGACATCATGGCGCCGAAGCGGCCGGAGACCGCGATCAGCGAGCCGGTCTTGCCGGCGATGACGTCGAGGTAGTGCTCGACGGGGTCGCGGCCGTCGCGCGGGCCGGCCGTCTCCAGGATCTGGCCCGTCACCAGCCGCTCGAACGCCTCGGCCTGGACCCGTACGGCCTCGGGGCCGAGGTCCGCCAGGATGTGCGAGGCGCGGGCGAACAGGAAGTCACCCGTCAGGACGGCCACGGAGTTGCCCCAGCGGACGTTGGAGCTCTCCACGCCGCGGCGCACGTCCGCCTCGTCCATGACGTCGTCGTGGTAGAGCGTTGCCAGGTGGGTGAGCTCCACGACCACGGCGGAGGGGACGATCCCGGGTGCGTAGGGATCGCCGAACCGGGACGCGAGCATCACCAGCAGCGGCCGGAAGCGCTTGCCGCCGGCGCGGACCAGGTGCTGTGCGGCCTCGGTGATGAAGGGGACTTCGCTCTTGGTGGCTTCCAGCAGACCCGCCTCGACGGCGGCCAGTCCGGCCTGGACATCGGTCTCAAGAGCCTGGTCCCGCACGCTCAGTCCGAACGGCCCGACGACGGTCACGAGGGGTACTCCTGTCTGCTGACGATCACCTTGACGATCACACGGATTGTCGATGTGTCGCTGCCATCACTCAAGCCAGCGTATCCGGTCTGTTTTCGATCACCCAGGGCACCCGTCCGGCCACGGGCACCCTACCGGCCGGGCGGCGCCCCATGCGCCCCGGTATGTTCTAGAGCAGCCGAAACAACCGGAGAATGCGTTTTGTCCAGAACTGCTGCCGATATAGACGACTCGTCCGACCCGGAGGCCGACCAGCCGCCGCCCGGGGACGACCACGCCTTCCTCGGACACCCGAGGGGCCTTGCCACGCTCTCCGGGCTGGAGGTCTGGGAGCGCTTCTCGTTCCTGGGCATGCAGGCCATCCTCGTCCTCTACTTCGCGGACTCGGTCGCCAACGGCGGCCTGGGGATGAACCCGGGCACCGCGGCCTCCGTCTCTGCGGCCTACGGGACCATGGTCTACCTCGTCTCCGTCGCCGGCGGGTGGCTCGCCGACCGGATCCTCGGTTCGTACCGCGCCGTGCTCTGGGGCGGCATCCTGATCGCCTGCGGCCACTACGCCATGGCCGTGCCGACCGCCGCCATGACCTGGGTGGGCCTCGGCCTGATCAGCGCCGGCACCGGCCTGCTGAAGCCGAACGTGGCCAGCATGGTCGGCAAGCTCTACAAGACGGACGACGACCGGCGCGACGCCGGCTTCGCCCTCTACTACATGGGCATCAACATCGGCGCCTTCGCCGGCCCCCTGATCACCTCCTGGCTCGGCGAGCACGAGGGCTGGCACTGGGGCTTCTCGGCCGCCGCCATCGGCATGACCGCGGGCCTGATCCAGTACGTGCTCGGCCGCCGCCACCTGGCGGGGCGCAAGCACTCCGCCGAGTTCGCGCTCGCGCCCGACGCGATGCGCGCGGCCGTGATCAAGATCATTGGCGGCATCGTGGTCTTCGCCGCCCTCGCCACCCTTCTGGCGGTACTGGGCTGGCTGACGATGGACCGGTTCGTCGACCTGCTCACCCTGGTCTCGGTGATCGCGCCGATCGTCTACTTCGCGATCATGTTCCGCAGCGACCGGGTGACGCCCGCCGAACGGGGACGCCTGCGCCCGTACGTCGTCCTCTTCCTCGCCTCGGTGGCCTTCAACTTCATCCTCTTCCAGGCGTACTCGACGATGATGCTGCTCGCCTCGACGAACGCCCGCACCGAGATCCTCGGCTTCACCTTCCCGGCCGGCTGGTACGCCTCCGCGCTCGGCGCCTTCGAGGTGCTGCTGGCCCCGGTCGTCGCCGCGCTGTGGGTCCGGATGGGCCGCCGGCAGCCGCACGCCTCCAACAAGATCGCCATCGGCGTGATCCTGGGCGGCCTGTCCTTCCTCCTGATGGTCATCCCGACCTCGGGGCACACGGACGACACGTACAAGATGGCCGCCTGGTGGATCATCGGCTCCTACCTGCTGCTCGGACTCGGCGACATCCTGCTCGAAACCTCCGGCATGTCGGCCACCACGAAGCTCGCCCCGAAGGCCTTCGCCAGCCAGACCATGGCCCTGTGGTTCCTGTCCCTGGCGCTGGCCAACGGCATCCAGGCGCAGGTGGTCAAGCTCTACGACCAGGTCTCCCACCCCGCCTACTTCGGCGTCAACGGCGCCATCGCGGTGGCCGTGGGGCTCGCGGTGATCGCGGCCGCCCCGTGGCTCAAGCGCACGATGCACCCCGTCCACTGACCCCGGCCGCCCACTGACCCCGGCTGTCACTGACGCCCCTTGTTCACTGACCGCCCCCAGGCGATTGGCGAGAGAGCCTCGATGATCATCCGAACCGATTTCCCCTACGGGACCACCCACGAGGACGTCCGGATCCCCCTCCGGGACGGCACCCACCTCTACGCCCGCATCTGGCGCCCGGTCACCGACGAGCCGGTCCCCGCCCTCCTGGAGTACCTCCCGTACCGCCTCACCGACTGGACCGCCCCGCGCGACTGGCAGCGCCACCCCTGGTACGCGGGCCACGGCTACGCCTCCGTACGGGTCGACGTGCGCGGCCACGGCAACAGCGGCGGCGACCCGGGCGACGAGTACGACGCCCAGGAACTCGCCGACGGGGTCGCGGTCGTCGAATGGCTCGCGGCCCAGCCCTGGTGCACGGGCTCGGTCGGCATGTTCGGCATCTCCTGGGGCGGCTTCAACAGCCTCCAGATCGCCGCGCTCGCCCCCGAGCCCCTCAAGGCCGTCGTCACGGTCTGCTCCACGGACGACCGCTTCGACAACGACGTGCACTACATGGGCGGCTCCCTCCTCGCCGTGGACATGCACGCGTGGGCGGCGACCATGCTCGCCTTCGCCTCCCGCCCCCCGGACCCGCTCTACGCGGGCGAGGGCTGGCGCGACCAGTGGCTCTCCCGCCTGGGCGCGGTCGAACCCCTCCTCCACACCTGGCTCTCCCACCAGACCCGCGACGCGTACTGGCGCCACGGCTCCGTCTGCGAGGACTACTCCGCGATCGGCGCGGCCGTCCTGGCCGTCGGCGGCTGGCACGACCCCTACCGCGACACCGTGCTCCGCCTGGTCTCGGCCCTGCCCGCCGACCGGGTCCGCGGCCTGATCGGCCCCTGGTCGCACCAGTACCCCGACCGGGGACTGCCGCCGGGCCCCGCGATCGGCTTCCTCCAGGAGACCCTGCGCTGGTGGGACCACTGGCTCAAGGGCAAGGACACCGGGGTCATGTCCGAACCCCTCCTCCGCTCCTGGATCTCCGAGTCCCACCCGCCCGCGACCACCTACCCGACCCTGCCGGGCCGCTGGGTCGGCGACCCGTCCTGGCCCTCACCGAACGTCGACCCCGTCACCTACGCCTTCCAGGGCGCCCCGGTGGTCGTCGCCTCCCCCCAGCACACCGGCCTCGACGCGGGCCGCTTCTTCCCCTTCGGCAACGACGCCGACCTCCCTCCCGACCAGCGCGAGGAGGACGCGAAGTCGGCCTGCTTCGAATTCCCCGTCGGCGACGCCTCCGCCCCGGTCGAAATCCTGGGCCGCCCGGTGGTCCGCCTGCGCCTGCGCATGGACGTCCCGTACGGCCAGGTAGTGGCCCGCCTCTGCGACGTGGCCCCCGACGGCTCCTCCACCCTGGTCACCCGCGGCGCGCTCAACCTCTCGTCCCGACAGGGCCGGGACAAGGCGGTCCCGTGGCCGGTGGGCTCGTACGAGGACGTGGCCTTCGAGCTGAACGGCATCGGCCACTCCTTCCCGCCCGGCCACCGCATCCGCGTCGCCCTCTCCTCCGCCTACTGGCCATGGATCTGGCCGAGGGCCGGCTCGGAGGCGGGCTGGACCCTGGACCCGGCTGGCAGCGCGGTGGAACTCCCCATCCGCGACCCGTCCGCCGACGGCACCGACCCGATCCTCTTCGAAGCCCCGGAACAATCGGAGCCGCTGGGCGTCTCGTACCCGGAGACCCTGGACGCCCCCCGCCCGGAACGCCTGGTCGTACGCGACGTCGCCCGCGGCCTCTGGCGCCTGGAGGTAGACCCCCGCTACGGCGGCACCCGGGTCTACCCCGACGGCCTCGAATTCAGCGAAGACGCCCTGGAGATCTACGAAATCCAGGAGTCGGACCCCCTCTCCGCCCGCACCCACTCCACCTGGACGGTTCGCCTGCACCGCCCGGAACTGGGCTGGGACGTCTCGGTGGCAACCCGCTCGGAAATCACCTGCGACGAGGGCGGCTTCCTGACCTCGAACGAGGTCGTCTGCCGGGAGGGCGACGAGGTCCTCTTCCACCGCACGTGGGAACGCCGCCTGCCGCGGTCGGCGGTGTAGCCGGGCCGGGCCCCGAGTTCACCACCCGGGGCCCGGCGGGCTGTCAGACGGCCTTGACGCCGTCGAGGAAGGCCGCGAAGGCGGCGGCGGAGACGTCGAGCACGGGGCTCGCCGAGAGCTTCGAGTCACGGACCGGCACGACACCGTGCGAGGCGGCGAGGTTGATGGCGACCTCGACGCACGCGCCACCGTTCTCGCTATAGGAGGACGTGAACCAGCGGGGGGTTTCGGTCGTCACGAGGTGCCCTTTCGTAGCTGATGGATCAAGGCCACCGATTCGGCTTGCGACGTGGCCTCGGCCTGAAGCTGATGGTAGGCGGTCAGCAAGGGCACAACAGAGGAGCTGTCCCTTTCGAGTTGACCCCGCTGGGCGGACTCCGCATAGGAAACCAGGGAGCGGTTCTGCATGGTCAGGATGTAGAGCGGCAAGCTGAGTGGACGCCGGTCCCCCATATCGAACCGAGCGATCTGGAGCACCGTGTTCGGTAGCGCCGCGAAGTCGATCAGCTTGGCCAACTGGGCATCCATGATGGCCGGGTCACCCACGGGCCGAAGCAGGCAGCTCTCGTCCAGCACCACGAAGACCAGCGGCGAGGGCGTCCGGAGAAGCGCCGCCTGCCTGCCCGCTACGAGCGCGATCCGCTCCTCCGCCTGCTCAGCGGTGCTCGCGCCGCGCTCGACAGCCCGTTCATTGAGGGCTGTCGCGTACTGGGGCGTCTGAAGGATGCCCGGCATGACGCCGACTTCGTAGAGCCGGATCTCCGCTGCCCGCGCCTCGTGCGAAACGTACTCCGGGAATCCCTCCAGGAGCGCCGTACTGCGCACGGCCCGGCTCTGGCGTTCAAGCCGGTCCCCGGTCCCGAACACCCTGTCACCACTTGCCGCAAAGTGTGGAGTTGGGGAACGCCGACCAGTTTCCACCGCGGAAATATGCGACCCGGAGCACCCCATCCGCTCCGCGAGCTCGTCCTGCGTCCAACCACGTTCATCGCGCAGCGCCCGCAGACGCTGACCAAACGCCGCTCTCGGGGATTTTTCGGGGTCCAGCTCTTTCCGGTTCAACGAAGATCACCCAACTCCCCCGACAGATTGCGCAAGTTGAAGACCATCCGACTCTAAGTCACGCTGAACTCGCTTGGTAGTGGAACAGCTACGGAGAGGCACCGACATGCACGAAGCGGACTACCCTCCCGCCCCCGGAACCCTCGTGGTGGACACGAGCCGCGGCGACCGGGTCGGGGAGTTCCGGGGGCTCGCCGGCCCCTACTGGGCGCTGCGGCCCGTGCGCGGCGGGCCGGAGTGGGAGGCGGAGCCTCGGAACGTCCGGCCCGCCGACCCGATGGAACGGCTCCGCGCGGAGACGGCGCGGCGCAACGCGCGCAGCGCGGAGGGCTTGTTGTGAGCGGCGACCCCCTCGCGGAACTGCGACGGATCGAGTCGGACCCCGCCTACCGGGCCCGGTTCCGTACCCTGCTCGACGCAGCCCTGGCACGGCGGGCCGCCGTACGGGCCCTGCACGCCCTACTGGAATCCCGTACGGCCGAGGAGGCCGCGGCCGTGGCCGTAACGCTGGGGGCGGCCGCTTGGACCTGCTGCCTGGCGCTCGCCGCGGCCCGCGGCGGCATCACATGACCGGCACGTGCGACGCCTCCGGCGCACTGTCCGCCACACACCTGGACGCGCTGGCGGAACGCCCCCGCATCCTCCGGCAGATACTGGACGCCGGACCGGAACTGCGGTGCTCCCTGCGGCAGCACACCAGGCCGCACATGGACGTACTCCACGAGGGCCCGGCCCCGGGACACGCGCTATGGGCCCGCTGGCCCGGGGACGCGGTCCTCTCCCTCCCCGACTGCCCGGCGGTCGCCGGCGGCGAGGGCTGTGGCCAGTACCTCTCCCACCCGGGCGGTCACACCTGGCAGGCAAGCGCGATCACAGGCCGTTGATGACGTCCCACCGCTGCGAGGCACCCCCGGTGCACGTCGCGGCGTTGACGCGGTCGTTCGCCGTCCGCGCGAGACAGGTGTGGCTCACCTTGTTCTTGATCAGCGCACCCGCGGTCGACGTGTCGTCGATGGCCCACAGCGCCGCCTGGTCGGCGGCGGAACAGGCCTTCATGGTCGGCTGGCCGTTGCGCAGCGTGAGACACAGCTTGGTCGCCCGCTGCCGCATGGCGGTGTACGCGATCTCGTTGTCCCAGTACCAGACCTGGTAGGCCTCGTAGTTGCACGTCGTGACGTACGGCCCGAAGTCGGCCCGGAAGTCCAGACACTTCTGGGGCACGGACCGGTCCTGGAAGGCGGAGCTCGACGGCGACGCACTCGCCGGTGCGCTGCTCAGGCCCACCGCGACGACCACGCCCACTCCGACAGCGGCCAGTTTCCTCACTAACACGACAACCTCCTCCGCCTCGGCGCGCGTCGCCGAGCGCACATCGAGTGTGGGCACGGCGGAGCCGGGAGCGGAAGTACGCCTCAGTCCGGATCCCCACCCCGTACGTAGGCGTGCCGCAGCCCGGAGGTCCGGTCGCCCCCGTCGACGACCCTGAAGTCGAAGGAACACGCATCGCCCGGCGCCGAACCCCTCGCCTTGACGAACACCATCCGCGGATCGTCGGAGTCACCGAACGCCCACGTCCCCTTCGCCACCCGGCCGTCGGCCCACATCAGCGCGGCGCAGTCCATGATCTGCGCCTCCTTCGAAAGCTCCACCGACCCGTCCCGCCGTATGACCAGGCGGGCACCACTACCGTCCTCGGCGGTCCACGTCCCTTCTACGTCGGCCACGTCGAGGGCGATCTCCCCCTTGGAGTCGAGAGCCGTGAGCCCGTACACGGCGGCCCCCAGCACGGCGAGGACCGCCACCAGCACGAGCCCTGCCACCTGGAGGAACAGCCGCATCGGCTCACTCAAGGGCGTGCGCGTCATGTCGTCCCTGGGCATCCTCGTCCGTCCGTCGGCCGGCCGACCTGCGAAGGCGATCACCCGGATGTGGAGCCCATGCTGGGCCGCGATCCGCACCGGGTCCAGCGCCAGGCCGCTGCCGCTACCCCACTGCGCGGCGCGGAGTCCCCCACAGCACCCTTCGCCGCTGCCGCCGGGCGGCATCCCCGCAGCACCCCTTGCCGCTGCGCGGGGCAAGTTCCCCGCAGCACCCCTCGCCGCTGCGCGGGGCGGAGTTCCCCGCGGCACCCGTTGCCGCTGCGCGGGGCAAGTTCCCCTACCCGCCCTTCGCCCGTTCCCAGGGCTCTGCCCTGACCCGGTCCTCAAACGCCGGACGGGCTGCAAGCGGGGTACCGGGCTGCGCCCGGACCCCCTGGGGCTCCGCCCCAGACCCCGGTCCTCAAACGCCGGACGGCTGAAAAGACAAACCCCGGCCG
>NZ_JBHXKA010000129.1:0-23346 GCF_042722885.1 Streptomyces sp. NPDC058401 | reverse complement strand
GGAACACGCTGAGCGTGTTCCCCGGGGCCCCTTTCGCGTTCCCCGCTAGCTGATCGCGCGGATCGTGTTCCAGCCGCTCGCGCCGACCGTGGTGCGGGTCCCGTCGACCGGATCGCCCGCGCCGTTGGTCTCGCCGGCGTAGAACATCAGCGTGCCGGTGCCCTCGTTCGTGGTCGCCCACAGGTCCGCGATCCCGTTGCCGTCGGCGTCGCCCGCGCCGGCCAGGAGCGGCCGGCTGCCGGTCCCGTAGCCGTGGCCGTACTCGGTGCGCTCGCCGAAGGTGCCGTCGCCGCGGCCCCGGTAGAGCCACAGCTTCTCGTCGTTCGCGTCGCGCGCGAACAGGTCGGCCTTGCCGTCGTGGTCGGCGTCGCCGGCCGCGCTCAGGCTCATCGGGGACCAGCCGCGCAGGCCGATCTGCACGCCGGACGTCACCCCTGGGTTGGCGGCCGGGTCGCCCGCGTACAGCCACAGGGCGTCGCCGAGGGTGGCGATCACGTCCGGGTAGCCGTCGCCGGTGGCGTCGCCGACGCTGACGACCTCGGAGTCGGTGGGGAAGCCGGTACCGATGCGGACCGGGGCGGCCAGGGTGCCGTCGCCGCGGTTCGGGTAGACGCGCAGTTCGCTGCCTACGCGGGCCACGATGTCCTCGGTGCCGTTGCCGGTCCAGTCACCGCGGTGGGAGACCGAGGCGCCGGTCCAGCCGCCGCTGCCGATCTCGGCCGGGCTGCCGGTGACGGAGCCGTCGCCCCGGCCCGCGTAGAGGCGGAGCCTGCCCGCGTCGTCGACGGCGACCAGGTCAGACCTGCCGTCGCCGTCCATGTCGCCGGTCCGCGGGGCGCCGCGCAGCACGGCGGTGACGGGGGCGTGGTCGGAGAAGCCGTTCGGGGTCACGCCCGCCTGGTTCGGGGTGGTGTCCATGCGCGCCGAGTCGATGGCGCAGGAGGCGAAGCGGCTCGCGCCGGCGGCCTTCGTGGTGAAGAGGTGGTCGAGCTTGTTCCAGGAGTGCCCGCCGGTGCCGACGGTGTCCCAGCCGTGGTACGTGTACCCGTCGATGCAGTTGTCGTAGGCGCTGGTCAGCGGCTCCATGCCGGTCGCGGCCGCGTTGCGGTTGAAGTCGCCGCCCAGGACGGTGCCGCCGGGGGCGTGCGCGTCCACGAACGCCTTGACGTTCTTGATCTGCTGGGCGGCGCGGCTCGCCTGTCCCGGGATGATGTGGGTGGTGCAGGGCGTGGTGGTCCAGCCCTCCACCGCCACGCACAGCACCGGGAGGGTCTGTGCGTCGTCCGGGGAGTCGGGCAGCGCGTCCTGGGACCAGGAGCCGGTGACGGTCCCCTTCACGGCCAGCAGGATGCCGAGGTCGCCGGTCAGACCCCCGCGGCAGTCGGTGCGGCCGTCGGGTCGCGCGCCCTTGGCGTGCCGGATGGACCATGCGGCGCCGAGGCGCTCCTGGAGCAGCGCCATGTGGCTTCCGGCGGCGCCGCCGCAGACCTCCTGCAGCATGACCACGTTGGCCCGCCGCTCGTCCACGGCCTTCTTCAGCTCGTCCATCTTCACGGCGGGCTCGTTCCGGTACGGACAGAAGCCGTCCACCCCGCGGGCGCTGCCCGCCTCTCCGCAGATGTTCCAGGACACGACCCGGATCTCGTTCTGCGCGGGTGCCACGGCAGGTGCCACGGCCGTAGCCGCCTGGGCGGCGGGCGCCGCGACCAGCGCGGTGCCCAGGGTCGCGGCCAGTGCCGCGACGCTCGCCGCCACGGACACGAGCGTCCGTATGGATCTCTTCAATTCCCCACCCCTTGTCTTACGGATGCCAGGCGGAGCTCCCGCCGGGCAATGCCTCCATGGTCACGGGTGATCACCCCCCGGCCACGGGCAGGGCCAGGGGACATCCACCCCACCCCCAAGCGCCCGTTTTCACCCGAACAGCCCGCTTGGGCCGCTACGCCCCGGGTAGGGGACGGCCCGTCCATCCCCTACCCACCCCCTCGGAGGGCCCCGTGCCCGACATGAACGGCCCCTACAAGCCCGGCACCCCCTGCTGGATCGACCTGATGGTTCCCGACCAGCAGGCCGCCATCGACTTCTACGCCGACCTCTTCGGCTGGCAGGGCGAGATCGGCTCGCCCGAGACCGGCGGGTACTCCGTCTGCACGCTCAAGGGCAAGCCGGTCGCCGGGATCATGAAGGCGATGAACCCGGACGGCACCGTCCCCGACCCGATGCCCCCGACCGTGTGGACCACGTACCTGGCCACGGACTCCCTCGACTCCACCCTCAAGTCCGTCACCGACGCGGGCGGCACGGCCGTCATGGGCGCGATGGACGTCATGGACCTCGGGCGGATGGCCGTCATCGCCGACCCGACCGGCGCCGTCGTCGGCCTGTGGCAGGCGGGCACCTTCGACGGGGCCGGCATCGTCAACGAGCACGGCGCGCTGATCTGGAACGAGCTGAGCACCGGAGACGTCGCCGCCGCGAGAGCGTTCTACGGCGCCGTCCTCCCGGTCACCACGGCCGCGTCCGAGATGCCGGAGGCCGCGGGGTACACGGAGTTCCAGGTCGACGGCCGCGCGGTGGCCGGAATGATGGACCTGAAGAACCTCCCGGCGGGCACCCCGCCGAACTGGATCCCGTACTTCAGCGCCGACGACGTCGACGAGATCCAGGCCGCCGCCACCCGCGCCGGAGGCAACGTCATGGCCCCCGCCTTCGACATGGCGGCCGGCCGCATGGCCGTCCTGGCCGACCCGCAGGGCGCGGTGTTCGCCGTCATCAAGGCCCGCCCGGAGATCGTCGACTGACGGTCCCCCAGCCGCGTGACCGGGCTCACAGGGAACGTTTCCCCTGTGGGCCCCCTCCTCGGTGTGCCGGAGCGTTTCCGGAACGTTCCACCACCGAGGGGGCACACCATGAACGGCTCGACACGAAGGCGCACCGGGCGGGCGCTCGCCGCGCTGCTCGCCGCCGACGGACTGGTCCACCTGTACTGGGCCACGGGCCTGACCTGGCCCGCCCCCGACGAGCGGGCCCTGTCCCTCGCCGTGCTCGGCTCCGAGGTGTCCTTCGGCCCGCCCGTGGTCCTGCCGCTCGCCGCGCTCACCCTGACCGGCGCAGCCGCCGTGCTCGCGCACGCGCACGGCCGTGCCGGGCGGCCCGCCCGCCTGGTGACGGCCGCGGTCGCCGCCGGGCTGGCCGTACGGGGGCTCGCGGGCCTGGGCTGGGCCGCCGGCCTCCTCTCCGCCCCGGCGGACGGCCCCTTCCGCACCCTCAACCTCGCCCTCTACACCCCCGCCTGCCTCGGCTTCGGCTGGGCCGCGGCCCGACTGGCCCGGGCCCGGTGAGGCCGGTGCACCCCGCGCCCGACGGGCCCCATGCGGCCGGCCCGACGCCCGGCGACCCCGCGCCCGGCGGCCCCCGTACCGCCGGCCCGACACCCGGCGACCCCGCGCCCGACAGCCCCGCCCCCGGCGGCCCCGCCGCGGGCCCCCTCACCCCGGCCGCCCGCGCGCGCGGAGTCGCCCTCGCGCGGGCGGCCCGGGGCGGAGACACCCTCGCGCTGCACGATCTCCTCGACCACCTGACCCCGTACATCGCCCGGATCTGCCACCCGATCGCCCTCGCGGACGGCCCCGACGCCGCGCAGGAGGCCCTGCTCGCGGTCTTCGGGTCGCTCCGCAGCCTCCGCGACCCGGAGACGTTGTACGGCTGGGTCCGTTCCATCGCGGTCCGCGAGGCGATCCGCACCGCCCGGCGCGCGGGCCGCGACCGCCCGGCGGAACTGGCCGACGTACCCCGCCGGGACGATCCGCAGCTGGCCTCCGACATCGAGGACGTCCTGGCCCGCCTCTCGCCCGCGCACCGGGCCGTCCTGGTCCTCCGCGACGTCGAAGGCCTCGACGAGGAGTCCGCCGCCGCCCTGCTCGGCGTCCCGCCGGGCACCGCCAAGTCCCGGCTGCACCGGGCCCGTACGAGCTTCCGGAAGGCGTGGTCCGCATGACGTACGAAGGAGATCCGGTCGGCCGGCTCCGCATCATGGCGGCGGCGATCCCGGGGGCCGGGGTGGTCGAAGAGGTGCTCCCCACACCCCTGGAGGAGGTCTGGGCGGTGATGTCGGACCTGGAGGGCGAGTTCGGCCGCTTCCAGCCGGACATGCGCACCGTTCGCATCCTCCGCCTCACCGGCGACCGCGTGGAGGCCCTGGCCCGCAGCAAGTACGGCCTGCGGGCCCACTTCCACGGAGTCCTGCGCCCCGGCTGGTGCTGGCTCCAGAGCCGCTTCCTGATCATCGGCATGGCCGCCGCCCCCGAGCCCGGCGGCGGCACCCGAGTAGCCCTGACGGGCGGCGTCCGCGTCCCGGGCCGCGCGGCGATCGTCCCGCTGGGCGCGCGGCGCGAACTCCGCCTGGCGATGGCCCGCCTGACGGACCGGGTCGGCGGCGGCTAGCGGCCGAGCCCCCGGAACTCGCACCACACCACTTTCCCGGGTGCCCGGGGCAGCACGCCCCAGGCATCGGCGAGGGCGTCCACGAGCACGAGCCCCCGCCCGGGCACCCCTTCGCGGATCCGCGACAGCCCGGGCCCGCTGTCGTGCACCTCGACGCGGACGGTCCCGTCGTACGTGAGCAGCCGCAGCAGGTACCCCCGCCCGCGCGGGACCCCGTACCGCAGCGCGTTGGTCGCCAGCTCGCTCACGCAGAGCAATGTGTCGTCCTGCCGGGTTGCCCGGCCCCACACCTCCAAAGTGTCACGTGTGAAGTGGCGTGCAGCGCTGATGTTTTGGGGCGAGCGCAGGTAGAGGCGCTCCTGGACCAGGGCGGGTTGAGTATGAAGGTTCACCCGCCGATCGTCGCGCTACGTGACTAGCCTGAAGCAGTGCGGCAACCCGTACTCAGTGATGAGTACGGGTTGGCACGGGGTAGTTCAGCCGCGAGGGTGGGGAGTTCACCGTCATGCCACCGAGGAAACGCGCACGGCCGAACGCGACCACCATGAAGATGGTCGGGAGGATGGTGGCCGCGGCCCGGATCGCCAAGAACCTGACGCAGAGGCGACTCGGAGAGCTGGTCGGTTTGGACGCGGAGACGATCGCGTCCATCGAGCAGGGGCGGCGGGCGTTGATGCTGGACGTCGCCGAGCTGATGGACCACCATCTGGAGCTTCCAGGAGTGCTGGCCGTAGCGGCCAGCGAGATGCCCTCCGTCGACGTGACGCCGCCATGGGCGGAGGAGTACATGGAACTGGAGGACGGCGCGATCGCCCTCTCCTGGTTCGACAACCAGGTCGTACCGGGCCTGCTCCAGACGGAGACCCACGCCCGGGCCGTCTTCACCTGCCGCGTCCCGGCCCACCCGGAGGCCGAGATCGAGTCGCTGACCGCTCGGCGCATCGCGCGCCAGCAGATCCTGCGCCGCGCCAATCCGCCGACCTTGAGCTTCGTCGTCTGGGAGGCGGTCCTACGGGACCGGCTCGGCGGGGACGAGGTGCACGCGGAGCAGCTGCGCCACCTGCGCGCGTGCGCCGAATTGCCGGACCTGAGCCTCCAGGTGATGCCTCTGGGCCGCGCCTCGCACGCGGGCCTCGACGGCCCGTTCACCCTCCTGGAAACCGCGGAGCACCAACACCTCGCGTACACGGAAAGCCAGCGCGGCAGCCACCTGATCTCGGACCTGGATGAGGTCAGCATCCTCTCTCGCAAGTATGCGATGCTGCGGACTCAGGCCCTCAACACCGAGCAGACACGGGGCCTGTTGGACCGCCTGCTAGGAGAGACATGAGCGCCACCAGCGCACTGACGTGGTTCAAGTCCAGCTACAGCGGCAGCGAAGGTGGCCAGTGCCTGGAGGTGGCCATCGCCTGGCGCAAGTCCACGTACAGCGGCAGCGAAGGTGGCGCCTGCCTGGAGGTGGCCATCGCCTGGCAGAAGTCCACGTACAGCGACGGCGAATACGCCGCCTGCGTCGAGGTCGCCACCTGCGCGACCCAGGTCCACGTCCGGGACTCGAAGGTCCAGAACGGCCCCGTGCTGGACCTGACCCCCACCGCCTGGGCCGCCCTCACGGAGTGGACCGCTCGCTGATCAGCGCGGCCAGGCCGTCCAGGATGCGGTCCAGGCCGAAGCGGAACTGGAAGTCCGGCTCGTCCGCACCCGAGAACGCGTCGGACTCCAGCAGGCGGGTCACCGCCGGGTGGGTGTCCGGGGCGGTCATCAGCCGCAGGGTGCGTACGTACTGACCCAGTACCTGGTCCGGTGAGACGCCGGCCTTGACGATGGCGTCCATCATGTCCGCGACCATCGTCGCCTCGTTGCGGACCAGGCCGCCGATCAGGATGATCGCCGAGACCTTCTCGCCCTCCCTCAGCGCCGCCCCGGCCATCGCCGCGAGCCCGCGTTCCATCCAGGCGAGCTGGTTCGGGCTGACCGGTGCCCCGGTGAGCGGGATGCGCACGATCCAGGAGTTGGCCATCAGGACGGCCCGCTGCGCGTACGCCCACTCCGCCAGCAGCTCCCGCCAGCCCGAAACCCCGGAGGGGGCCGGCGGGGTGCCGACGCCGGCGTCGGCCATCAGGATGTAGAGCTCTTCCTTCGCCGTGACGTACCGGTAGAGGGACATCGTGGAGACGCCGAGCTCCTTGGCCACCCGCCCCATCGAGACGGCGTCCATCCCCTCCGCGGCGGCCAGCGTCACCGCCGCCTCCACGATCCGGGCGAGCGTCAGCGTGGGCCGCGGGCCCTTGCCGGGGCGTTCGCGCAGGCCCCAGGCCATTTCCAGGCTCGCCGGAAGGCCGGTGCCTTCCACCGGTTCCCTCTCCGGTTCCTTCGCCATGGCCGCCCGCTCCCGCGCTCGTCGTTGACCCACATCCTAGTTCTGTGTATTACTTACACAGAAGCGCGTACTACATACGCAGAAGAAGGGAGCGTGGTCCGCGATGACCACGAACGACCTCGGCATCCACGCCACCGGCCTGACCAAGTCCTACGGCGGACTCCGCGTCCTCGACGGCATCGACCTCGCCGTCCCGCGCGGCAGCGTCCTGGCCCTCCTCGGCCCCAACGGCGCCGGGAAGACCACCACCGTCCGGATCCTCGCCACCCTCACCGCACCCGACCCCGGCTCCGGCACCGCCCGCGTCGCGGGGTACGACATCACCGCCGACCGCACTCGCGTCCGCCAACGCATCAGCCTTACCGGGCAGTTCGCCGCCGTCGACGACCTCCAGACCGGCACCGAGACCCTCCGCATGGCCGGCCGCCTCTGCGGACTGGGACCGCGCGCCGCCCGGGACCGCGCCGACGAACTCCTCGCCCGCTTCGGACTCACCGAAGCCGCCGGACGCACCGCGAAGACCTACTCGGGCGGTATGCGCCGCCGCCTCGACCTCGCCGCGAGCCTCGTCGCCCGGCCCGAGGTGATCTTCCTGGACGAGCCCACCGCCGGGCTCGACCCGCGCAGCCGCCAGGACCTGTGGGAACTCGTACGGGAACTGCGCGCCGACGGCACGAGCGTGCTCCTCACCACCCAGTACCTGGAGGAGGCCGACCGGCTCGCCGACCGCGTGGCCGTCCTGGCGGGCGGGCGGATCGCCGCCGAAGGCACCCCCGCGGAGCTCAAGTCCCGGGTGGCGGGCCACCGCCTCGACCTGACCCTCGCCGACCGGGCCGCCTACGAGGCACTGGCCCCGCGCGCGGCCCGGCTCGCGGAGGCGGACAGCACCTCCGCCGAGGGCCTCGCCCTGGCGCCGGAGGAACTCGGCCTCAGCCTGCCCACCGACGGCAGCGCCGCCCACGTCCGGTCCCTGCTCGACGCACTCGACCCGGACCGCACGGCCGTGGACCGCTTCACGGTCCGCGGCGCCACCCTCGACGACGTGTTCCTCACCCTGACGGGAGCCGCTCCGTGACCACTTCCGTACCCACCGCCGCCACCACGACGACCGTCGCGGCCCGCCCCGGCACCACTGCGACGGCCTACGCCCTCGCCGCCCGCTGCCTGCGCATCAGCCGCCGCCAACCGGACGTCCTCATAGGGGCGTTGATGCTGCCGGTCATGCTGATGCTGATCTTCGTCTACTTCTTCGGCGGAGCCATCGACACCGGGACGACGTACGTCACCTACGTGGTCCCGGGAGCGATGCTGCTCTGCGCGGGCTTCGGCGCGGCGAGCACCGCCGTCAGCGTCGCCACCGACATGAAGGAAGGCGTGATCGACCGCTTCCGGTCCCTGGACATCGGAGGCATCCCGATCCTGGCCGGGCATGTCGCGGCCTCCGTCCTGCGCAACCTCGTGTCCACCGGCCTGGTCCTGGCCGTCGCCCTCGCCATCGGCTTCCGCCCCCAGGCCTCGCCGCGCGGCTACCTGGCCGCGGCCGCGCTCCTGGTCGCGTACATCACCGCGATCTCCTGGCTGGCCGCGACGCTCGGGCTGCTCGCCGGCACACCGGAGGCGGCGGGCGGCTTCACCTTCCTGATGATGTTCCTGCCGTACCCGTCCAGCGCCTTCGTCCCCATCGACACCATGCCCGGCTGGCTCCACGGCTTCGCCGACCACCAGCCGCTGACCCCGGTGATCGAATCCCTCCGGGCCCTGCTCCTCGCCCGGCCCGCCGGCGACGCCCCCTGGGTGGCCCTGGCCTGGTGCGCGGCCATCGGCCTGGTCTCCGTAGCCCTGTCGGCCGTCGTCTTCGAACGGCGGACGCGCTAGGCGCGGACGGGCGCGGCGCTCCGAACGGGGCACCGCGCCCGCATCTCGGCGCGTCGACGCATCGGCGTCAGCGGGTCAGCGGGTACGAGTGCCGGCCCGTCGCCGCGTCGATCTCCGTGTGGGCCTTCTGCAACATCTGGGACGCGATGTCCATGAGCGCGCGAGCGCCCGCGATCTCTTCGCCGACCCGCAGCTGCTCCGGGTCGGAGGGGTGACGCATGGCGTAGCCGTGCGCCCGTATCTCGGAGCCGTCCCCGAGCCTGACCAGGGCCGCCGCACTGGTGCGGTCGCCCTCCTCGGCGAATTCGAGCTCCACATGCCACCCGACGAGCGTGGACATGATTCACCACCTCCAGGGGGTCACCCTGCTCCCAGGATGCGCCCCGCGGCAGACGTGCGCGAACGGGCACGGGGGCGGGGCCGGCCGGGGCCGGATGACAAGCTGGGCGGCATGCCGACGCCCCCCGCGCACCCGCCCGTTCCCCGCACCGTCCCCGTCCCCGGCGGTCTCCTCGCGGCGAAGGCCCTCGTCTACGACCCCTGCGGGTTCACCGTCTCGCCGCCGGTCCCCGAGCCCGAGAGCGCCGAGTACGCCGCACACGCCTTCACCCTCGACGGGCTCCGCGTCCGGTTCCGCGCGGCCAGGACCACGCCCACCAAGGCCGGCCAGTTCGTCACCCTCTGGCAGCGGTCCGCCCCGGGCGGGCCCATCCGCCCCTTCGACACCGCCGACCCCGTCGACCTCTTCGTGGTCGCCACCGACGACGGCGACCGCTCCGGCCAGTTCGTGTTCTCCCCGGAGGCGCTCCGGCGCCACGGCGTCGTCTCGGCGCGGGGATCCGGCGGGAAGCGCGCCTTCCGCGTCTACCCGCCCTGGGTGACCACCACCAACCGCCAAGCCGCCGCCGCCCAGACCTGGCAGCTGGCCCACTTCCTCCACCTGCCCGCACCCGCACCCGCACCCACGGACGCGGACACGGACGCGCCCGTCGACCTCACCCGCGCCCGGGAGCTCTACCTCTCCCCCGCCGGCTAGGACCGCGTCAGCGCTCCGCCCGCAGCCACTGCGCGACCTCCGTCGCCCAGTACGTCAGGATCGTGTCCGCGCCCGCCCGCTTGATGCCGAGCAGGGTCTCCAGGATCGCCCGCTCGCGCTCGATCCAGCCCTTCTCCGCCGCCGCCTCGATCATCGCGAACTCGCCGCTGATCTGGTACGCCGCCACCGGGACGTCCACCGCCTGCGCGACCCGGTAGAGGATGTCCAGGTAGGGCCCGGCCGGCTTGACCATCACCATGTCGGCGCCCTCCTCCAGGTCGAGGGCGAGCTCGCGCAGCGACTCCCGGGCGTTCGCCGGGTCCTGCTGGTAGCTCTTGCGGTCGCCCTGGAGCGAGGAGGCGACGGCCTCGCGGAAGGGACCGTAGAAGGCGGAGGAGTACTTGGCCGTGTACGCGAGGATCGAGACGTCCTCGTGGCCCGTCTCGTCCAGCGCGTCACGGATGACGCCGACCTGGCCGTCCATCATCCCGCTCGGACCCACCACGTGGACGCCCGCGTCGGCCTGCACCTGCGCCATCTCGGCGTAGCGCTCCAGCGTCGCGTCGTTGTCCACGCGGCCGTGCTCGTCGAGCACCCCGCAGTGGCCGTGGTCGGTGTACTCGTCCAGGCACAGGTCGGACATGATGACGAGGTCGTCGCCGACCTCCGCCTTCACGTCGCGGATCGCGAGCTGCAAGATCCCGTCCGGCTCGGTGCCCGCCGTGCCCCGCGCGTCCTTGTTCTCGTCGGCCGGTACGCCGAAGAGCATGATCCCGGAGACTCCGGCCTCGACGGCCTCCACGGCGGCCTTCCGCAGCGTGTCCCGGGTGTGCTGGACCACGCCCGGCATCGCCGAGATGGCGAGCGGCTCGCTGATGCCCTCCCGGACGAACGCCGGGAGGATCAGGTCCGAGGGGTGCAGCCGGTACTCCGCCACCATCCGCCGCATCGCCGGGGTGGTGCGCAGCCGACGGGGCCGCGAGCCGGGGAAGGATCCGTACGTGCTCATCTTCTAGTCGCCTCTTCGAGCTTCGACAGCAGTCGGGACAAGCCTAGGCCCCGCCTCCGGCCCGGCCCGCCGCGTTGCGCTGCTCCCAGTCCCAGAGGCCGTTCGCCCGGTGGTCGGACGGGTGGAACGGTCCGAGTTCCTCCGCCCGCGCGTACGCCCGCGGGGTGTCCGGGTGGTCCCGCAGGGCCAGTCCGTAGGCGCCGAGCAGCCGGGGCATCTTGTCGTCCGCGTCCAGGAGGGACAGCAGCAGGTCCGTGGCATCGGCCGTGCGGTCGCCGGATTCCCCCAGGCGCTCCGCCGCCGCCAGCCGCATCGAGCTCCGCGGGTCGCGGACCAGGTCGCGGATCACGCCGTGCATGGTGTCCACGTCCTGCCGGGACGCCAGAAGGCTCAGGGCGGCGGAGTACCGCACCTCGTCGTCGGGGTCGCCCGCCAGGAGCAGCAGGGCCTCGTACCCCGCGCCCGTGAACGGCCCGCCATCGGGCCGGCCCATGCAGTCCACCGCCCGCAGGCGCACCCCCGGATCCGGATGGGCGGCGTACCTCAGGCCGAGGGAGTCCAGACTCGGGTGTGCCACGTCGTGCTCGGTCAGGGCCCACAGCACGAGCGCGAGCACCTCGGGGTCCGCCTCCACGTCCGCCCAGTCGGCGAGGACCTCCCGATCCTCCTCGTCGTACGGGTACGCGTCGGCCCTGAGGCGCCACTGCAAGGTCAGCAGCCAGTCGGCGGCGAAGCGGCGGTGCACGGAGGACAGGTGGTGCCGCAGGGCGGTCACCACCTCCCGGCTGCCCTCCGCGAGGCGGCCCTCCAGCCGGAACTTGGCCGCAGACCAGTCCACGTGCGAGGAGTCGGTGTGCCGGACGGCCCGGGCCACCAGCTCCTCCAGCGGGACCGGAACGCCGAACACCCCCTCCAGGGTGGTCAGGACGGCGCCGTGCCCCGCGCGCACCGTCAGCCCGCCGAGCCCGACCTCCTCGACCTGGCACCACTCCTCCTCGACCGTCAAGATGTCCGCCGGGCCCGCCGCCCCCGTCAGCCGCCTCAACTCCGCCTCCGCGCCCGCCCCGTACCAGCGCCGGGCCGCGTCCAGCAGCCGTGCCCGCTCCGCCTCCGGCAGGCACTCCCCCGGGTCGGGGAGGTCCCTGGACCACAGCAGCGCCCCGACCACCGCCGGGGAGCCGCCCTCGACGGCCCGCAGCAGCGGGGTCGTACCGTCCGCCAGCACCCGGTCCGGGTCCGCGCCGGCCTCGACCAGCAGCTCCGCCGTCCCGTACGCGTACGCCGCCACGGCCGCGCACAGCGGCGGCAGTCCGTCCCCGTCCGGGGCGTCCGGATCCGCACCGCCCGCCAGCAGCCTCCGTACCGCCTCCGTGTCGCCCGCCCGTACCGCTTCCCCCAGTGCCGTCATGCCCGGAACATGCCACACGGCCGGGGAACGCACCACGCCATTGGGCGGACACTACGAGGGGTCGGGCAGGTTCCGGAACTTCCACCGCCACAGCCCGGCCGGCCGGTGGTCGTTCTCGTAGCCGGGGCCCAGCGGGCCGACCTTCGCATAGGCCTCCGGCGTGCGCGGGTCGTCCCGTACCGCCAGGCCGTGGGCCGCGCTCAGCCGGACGTCCTGATCCTCCGAGTCGAGGCAGCGCACCAGCAGCTCGGCGACCTCCGGCACAGCGCGGGTGACGGACCCGAGGCCGCGAAGGGTCCGGCGCACGACCTCCGGGTCCGGGTCCCGCAGCAGGTCCGGCAGGAGCTCCAGGTCCGCCGGCTCCGGATCCTCGCCGGCCAGCACCCCGGCGGCCGCGGCCCGCACCTCGCCGTCCTCGTCGCGGCACAGCTCCCGCAGCGCCCGCCGCACCTCCGGAGACAGCACCCGCGGCACGTCCACGGCCACCCAGTGGTCGAAGAGACCCGGCACCCAGCGCCGCACCCCCGGGTCGGGATGCCCGGCGCGCCGCAGGCCGATGGCCTCCCGGTCGGGCACCTCCGCCTCGCCCAGAGCGTCCAGCAGCCGGGCCAGCACCTCCGCGTCGGTCTCCACGGCCTCCCACTCGACGAGGATCCGGTTGCACTCCTTCTCGTACCAGCCCGCGTGCGCGGTGTAGGCCCACCCCCACAGCCGGTACCGGATCACGTCGACCACGAAGCCCCGCCGCACCGGATCCGGGTCGTGCCGGAAGGCCACCGCCTCGGCCCAGGTCTGCGCGCTGACCCGGCTGTTCAGGACGTGGAGCGAGGCGTTCTGGTCCACGTGGTCCCGCCGCGGGGACCGGACCCCGCGGGCCACCAGTTCCGCCACCGGGGCCAGGATGCGGAACTCCCACTCCAGATCGGTCAGGACCGCGCCGTGCCCGGCCCGTACCCTCCGCCCGCCGAGGGTGATCTCCGGGACGCTGTCGTACCCCGAGTCCGTCACCCACGCGACGTCCGCCGGTCCCGCCGCCCCCGTGAGCCGCCGCAGCTCCGCCTCCGCGCCCGCCCCGTACCACCGCCGGGCCGCCTCCAGCAGCCGGCCCCGCTCCGCTTCCGGCAGCCGCTGCCGGGCGTCGTCGCCGAGCAGCGCCGTCACCACCGCCGGGGAGCCGCCCTCGACGGCCCGCAGCAGCGGGGTCGTGCCGTCGGGCAGCGCCCGGTCGGGATCCGCCCCCGCGGCCATGAGCTCCTCGGCCGCCTCGTGGTCGTACGCCGCCACCGCCGCGCACAGCGCGGCCACCGCCTCATCGGGATCCGTGGGTTCCGTCACGGCCCGAACATGCCACAGGGCCCGGGTGCACATCGCACCCGGGCCCTGTCACCTAACACCTCTAACGCGCTCATCAGGTCGTACGACGCCTGCGCGCCCCCGGCCGCCGCTCGCTCGGCCGGTACACGCTCTCCCCGGCCTCCTTCGCGGCCTCGCGGCGCGCGGCCCCGTACTCCGCCAGGGCCTCCGCCAGCTTGCTGACGCTCGGCTCCGGCGACAGCACGTCGACCCGGAGCCCGTGCTCCTCGGCCGTCTTGGCCGTGGCCGGGCCGATGCACGCGATGACGGTGACGTTGTGCGGCTTGCCTGCGATGCCGACGAGGTTGCGCACGGTGGAGGACGACGTGAAGAGCACGGCGTCGAACCCGCCGCCCTTGATCGCCTCCCGCGTGTCCTGCGGCGGCGGCGAAGCGCGCACCGTCCGGTAGGCGGTGACGTCGTCGACCTCCCACCCGAGCTCGATCAGCCCGGCGACCAGGGTCTCGGTGGCGATGTCGGCGCGCGGCAGGAAGACGCGGTCGATCGGGTCGAAGACCGGGTCGTACGGCGGCCAGTCCTCCAGCAGTCCGGCCGCGGACTGCTCGCCGCTGGGCACGAGGTCGGGCTTGACGCCGAACTCCACCAGCGCGGCGGCGGTCTGCTCGCCGACGGCGGCGACCTTGATGCCCGCGAAGGCACGGGCGTCGAGCCCGTACTCCTCGAACTTCTCGCGCACGGCCTTGACCGCGTTCACCGAGGTGAAGGCGATCCACTCGTAGCGGCCCGTCACCAGGCCCTTGACCGCCCGCTCCATCTGCTGCGGGGTGCGCGGCGGCTCCACGGCGATGGTCGGCACCTCGTGGGGCACCGCACCGTACGAACGCAGCTGGTCGGAGAGCGAGGCCGCCTGCTCCTTGGTGCGCGGCACGAGCACGCGCCAGCCGAACAGCGGCTTCGACTCGAACCAGGACAGTTCCTCGCGGCGCGCGACGGCGCCGTGCTCCCCGACCACGGCTATGACGGAGCGCGCGCCCTCCGGCGACGGAAGGATCTTGCCCTGCTTGAACACCTGGGCGATGGTCCCGAGGGTCGCGCTCCACGTCCGCTGCCGGGTCGTCGTACCGGCCACGGTCACGGTGAGCGGGGTGTCGGGCTTGCGCCCGGCGCCGATCAGCTCGGACGCCGCCGCCGAAACGGTCTCCAGCGTCGCGGAGACGACGAGGATGCCGTCGCTGGCGCCCACCTCGCTCCAGCAGCGCGGGGAGGCGGTCCGCGCGTTCACGAACCGCACGTCCGCACCCTGCTTGCCGGCCAGCGGAACACCGGCGTACGCGGGCACGCCGACGGCGGTCGCGACACCCGGGACGACCTCGAAGGGGATGCCGCCGGTGGCGCAGGCGAGCATCTCCTCGGCCGCGTTCCCGTCGAGCCCGGGGTCCCCGGTGACGGCACGGACGACCCGCCTGCCGGAGCGCGCGGCCTCCATGACAAGATTGGCGGCATCTCGGATGACCGGGACTCCGGCGGCTGCTGACTTCTCGTCAGCAATCGTCAGCTGTGGCGTGTCCACCCCCGCGCGCGCATGCGTACGTACGACCTCGAGCACCTCGGGCTCCGCGATCAGTACGTCCGCGGCGGCCAGGGCCTCCACGGCGCGCAGCGTCAGCAGTCCCGGGTCGCCCGGGCCGGCACCGAGGAAGGTGACGTGCCCCTGGACGGCGACGGACGGAAACGCGGAGGTGGTTGGGCTTGTGGGGTTCAAAGCGACCGCTCCCCCATCAGACCGGCCGCGCCCTTGGCCAGCATCTCGTCCGCGAGTTCGCGGCCGAGCGCCATGGCCTCGTCGTACGACTGGGGCACGGGACCGGTGGTGGACAGCTGCACCAGCGTGGAACCGTCGAGGGTTCCCACGACTCCCCGCAGGCGCATCTCATTGACAATCTGCCCGTCGGCCAACAGGTCGGCGAGCGCGCCCACGGGGGCGCTGCAGCCGGCCTCCAGGGCGCCGAGCAGGGCGCGTTCGGCGGTCACGGCGGCCCGGGTGTACGGGTCGTCGAGCTCGGCGAGCGCGGAGATCAGGTCCGTGTCGGACGCCAGACACTCCACGGCCAGGGCACCCTGGCCGGGCGCGGGCAGCATGTTGTCCACGGAGATCAGGTCGGTGGCCTCGTCGCCGCGGCCGATCCGGTTGAGCCCGGCGGCGGCCAGCACGACCGCGTCGAGCTCACCGTCCCGCACGAAGCCGATCCGGGTGTCGACGTTGCCGCGGATGGCGACGGTCTCGATGACCTTGCCAAGCGACCTCGCATAAGCGTGCAGCTGCGACCTGCGCCGCGGCGAGCCCGTACCGATGCGCGCACCGTCGGGCAGCTGCTCGAAGGTCAGGCCGTCGCGGGCGACGAGCGCGTCGCGCGGGTCCTCGCGCTGCGGCATGGCCGCGATGACGAGGTCGTCGGGCTGCGTGGTGGGCAGGTCCTTCAGCGAGTGCACGGCGAAGTCGACTTCACCGCGCACCAGGGCCTCGCGCAGGGCGGTGACGAAGACGCCGGTGCCGCCGATCTGCGAAAGGCTCTCGCGGGACACGTCACCGTAGGTCGTGATCTCCACGAGCTCGACGGGCCGGCCGGTGATCGCCCGTACCGCCTCGGCGACATGCCCGGACTGGGACATGGCCAGCTTGCTGCGCCGCGTGCCGAGCCTCAGCGGCTGGTCGAGACGTGGATTCATGATGCCCGTCCTGAGTCGTGGTTCTTGTCAGCCTCGTCGGCCCGGCTGACGGAGGCCACCGTCTGCGGGTCGAGATCGAAGAGTTCGCGCAGCGCCTCGGCGTACCCGGCGCCGCCGGGCTCGCTCGCGAGCTGCTTGACGCGCACGGTCGGCGCGTGGAGGAGCTTGTCGACGACGCGCCGCACGGTCTGAGTCACTTCAGCCCGCTGCCGCTCGTCGAGATCGGGTACCCGTCCGTCGAGCCGTGCCACCTCCATGGCGACGACCTCCGCGGCCATGGCGCGCAGGGCGACCACGGTGGGCGTGATGTGCGCGGCCCGCTGGGCGGCCCCGAAGGCGGCCACCTCCGCGGCCACTATGGCGCGTACGGCGTCGACGTCGGCGGCCATGGGCGCATCCGCGCTCGTCTCGGCCAGCGACTCGATGTCGACGAGCCTGACGCCCGGAATCCGGTGCACGGCTGCGTCGATGTCCCGCGGCATGGCCAGGTCGAGCAGCGCGAGCCGTACCGGCTGCGCGTCCAGCTGACTCCGTACGCCCTTGCGCGGCTGCTGCCGCTGCGCGGCGGCCTCGCCCTGATCGGCCCAGGTCCCGTGCAGCTCCAGCGATCCGGCATCCACCCCGGCCAGCGCGGCCCGCCCATCGGCGGTCCGCCCCGGATCGGAAGCAAGCGCCTCGAGCCCGACAGGACACCCGTCCCGCTCCTCGACAACCACCTTGCTCCGCACGGCCCCGGCATCGGCGATCCGCCGCCCCTCCCCCGCAAGCACGGCAAGCCGCGCAACGAGGGCGGCGTCGGCCAATTCCAGCCCCGAGGCAGCCACGGCGGTGACTGCGGTCACGGACGACCCGACCTCAGCCAAATGCCCCGCGGCGGTCACGGACGACTCGGCCTCAGCCAAATCCAGCCCCGCCGGCGTTTGAGGCGCAGGGGTCCGGGGACTGGTCCCCGGCAACGGCGCCGCACCCGCATCGGGTCCGGGGCGAAGCTCCGGGGAACGGGGGAAGGGCGGGTAGGGGACAGCCCCCGCAGGGCCCTCCTCAGGGCGTTCGTCCATGGCCACGGCCACGTCGTCCCCGGTCAGCACCAAGCCAGTGGCCCCCGTGCAGGACACGACGACATCAACCCGAGCCAGCTCATCCGCGACCCCGGACATCGCAATGGCCGAAGCCACCACCCCGGTGCCCGAGGCAACCAGAATCTCGGCCAACCGCTCCGCCCGCTCAGCGGTCCGGTTCGCGACCACGACCTCCGCGACCCCCACCCGCACCAACGTCGCCGCGGCCAGCGAGGACATCGACCCGGCACCGATGACGAGCGCCCGCTTCCCCGCGGCCCACTCCTCCACCGGCACCCGCACGGCGAGCTGCTCCAGACCGAAGGTCACGAGCGACTGCCCGGCCCGGTCGATCCCGGTCTCGGAGTGCGCCCGCTTGCCGACGCGCAGCGCCTGCTGGAAAAGATCGTTGATCAAACGGCCCGCCGTGTGGAGCTCCTGCCCCAGCGCCAGCGCGTCCTTGATCTGCCCGAGGATCTGCCCCTCACCCACGACCATCGAGTCCAGCCCGCACGCCACCGAGAAAAGGTGATGGACGGCCCGGTCCTCGTAGTGCACGTACAGATAAGGAGTGAGCTCCTCCAGAGCCACCCCACTGTGCTGCGCCAGCAGCGTCGACAGCTCGGCGACACCCGCGTGGAACTTGTCCACGTCGGCGTACAGCTCGATCCGGTTGCAGGTGGCGAGCACCGCCGCCTCCGCCGCCGGTTCCGCGGCGAGCGTGTCGTGCAGCAGCTTGACCTTGGCATCGGCGGCCAGCGAAGCGCGCTCCAGCACGCTCACGGGCGCGCTGCGATGACTCAGCCCAACGACGAGCAGACTCATGCCGGCATCACCGCCGGAACGTCCCCGTCGGGTCCGCCCTTCCGCGCGACGGCGGTGGCCCGTCCGGCGGGCGGCACGACGGCGGCGGCGGGAGCCGCCCCGGTGCCGGTGCCCGCGGCGGGGCCCCCGGCGGCAGCGGCGGCGGCCGCTTCCTCGCCGGCCTTGCGCTGCTCGTGGAAGGCCAGGATCTGCAGCTCGATCGACAGGTCGACCTTGCGCACGTCGACGCCCTCGGGCACGGACAGCACGGTCGGCGCGAAGTTCAAGATGGAGGTGACACCGGCGGCGATGAGCCGCTCGCTGACCTGCTGGGCGGCGCCGGCCGGGGTCGCGATGACCCCGATGGAGACGCCGTTCTCCTCGATGATCTTCTCCAGCTCATCGGTGTGCTGCACGGGCATCCCGGCGACGGGCTTCCCGGCCATGGCCGGATCGGCGTCGATGAGCGCCGCGACGCGGAAGCCGCGCGAGGCGAAGCCGCCGTAGTTGGCCAGGGCGGCGCCGAGGTTGCCGATGCCGACGATGACGACCGGCCAGTCCTGGGTCAGCCCGAGCTCGCGGGAGATCTGGTAGACGAGGTACTCCACGTCGTAACCGACCCCGCGGGTCCCGTAGGAGCCGAGGTAGGAGAAGTCCTTGCGGAGCTTCGCGGAGTTGACTCCGGCGGCCGCGGCCAGCTCTTCGGAGGACACCGTGGGCACGGATCGCTCGGAGAGCGCGGTGAGGGCGCGCAAGTACAGCGGAAGCCGGGCGACAGTGGCCTCGGGAATACCTCGGCTGCGGGTCGCCGGTCGGTGAGTTCGGCCAGTTGCCACGATGCTCCTGCGGGATGAGCGGGGCTGCAGGTGGCCACTTGTCCCAGGACCACCCCGTCGAATGCAGGCTATGTCTTTGTGAACGCGTGCACAAAGATTGTGTCCGCTTTGTCCGAGCAAAGTGACCGGGGTCACGCGCCTTGGGCGTATGGACCGGGAACCGGCGACACGCCGAACCCGTTCAATTCCCGAAGGGGGCAAAACGGTACACACTCCTCACCAATACGCCCCCGAGACCCCATAAATCGCCCACGATGGTAACCGCCCGACGGCTCAAGCCCGCAATGCCCGTCGGAGCCGGTCAGGGTTCACCCTCCAGAAGGTGTGCTGCTCGCCGTCCACCAGCACGACCGGAATCTGCTCCCAGTGCAGGCGGTACAACTCCTCGTCCAGGGAAATGTCCTTCTTCTCCCACTGTGCACCCGTCTCGGCGCAGACCTTCTCGACGACTTCCTGGGCGTCATCACAGAGATGGCACCCCGGCTTCCCGATGAGCGTGACCAGCCGCTCCTCCGGACGCTTGTTTTCGGCACGGCGCAACAAAGGGCTCATGCACCCATTCTCCCGCGCCCGCGCCCCGACCGGCCCGGCCCGGCCGGACCGAAGAGTTCACACCAGCGATTCCCATCGGTTCGGGAACTCCCGAACACAGTGGCTATGCTCGCGTCATGGCCGCTCTGGGATGGCTCACCCCCCGTAGGCGCTCCGCCACCGCGCGGAGCGTGCTGGCAGGCGAGGCCTCGGCCGAGGCCGCCCGCAAGACCGCACTGGCCGACGAACTGCTCGACGGCACGGACTTCCCCGCGACCGCCGAAGCGGAACGCGCGGCGGAGGCGGAGCCGGAGGCTCCACAGGAGCCCACCGGGGCCGCCGAGCCCGATGAGCCCGCCGAACCCGAGTTCCCCGTCGCCGGCGACGACCTGGCCGCCGCCTTCTTCGACCTCGACAACACCGTCATGCAGGGCGCCGCGATCTTCCACTTCGGCCGCGGCCTCTACAAGCGGGAGTTCTTCCGCCGCCGCGAGCTCGCCCGCTTCGCCTGGCAGCAGGCCTGGTTCCGGCTCGCCGGGGTCGAGGACCCCGAGCACATGCAGGACGCCCGCGACAGCGCGCTGTCCATCGTCAAGGGACACAAGGTCTCCGAACTGATGTCCATCGGCGAGGAGATCTACGACGAGTACATGGCGGAGCGGATCTGGCCGGGCACCCGCGCCCTGGCCCAGGCCCACCTCGACGCCGGCCAGAAGGTCTGGCTCGTCACGGCCGCCCCCGTGGAGACGGCCACGATCATCGCCCGGCGGCTCGGCCTGACCGGAGCCCTCGGCACGGTCGCCGAGTCCGTGGACGGCGTCTACACCGGCCGGCTGGTCGGCGAGCCCCTGCACGGCCCCGCGAAGGCGGAGGCGGTCCGCGCCCTGGCCGCCGCCGAGGGCCTCGACCTCGCGCGCTGCGCGGCGTACAGCGATTCGCACAACGACATTCCGATGCTGTCGCTGGTCGGACATCCGTACGCGATCAATCCCGACACAAAACTGCGCAAGCATGCCCGCACCAACGACTGGCGCCTGCGCGACTATCGGACCGGCCGCAAGGCCGTGAAGATCGGCGTCCCGGCCGCCGCGGGCGTCGGCGCGATCGCGGGCGGCACGGCCGCCGCGATCGCCCTGCACCGACGCCGCAAGTAGCGCCTACGGGGCCCTGCCCGGCCTCCCGCCCCACCACGCCCGGCACCCTCCCCCGCCCGGCACATTCGCTCACCTCTACCCGCGCCCCCGGCGCGGCACTCCGTCCTGCCCTACTCGGTCGCGAGCCACCGTGGAAGCAGGCATTCCGCGCACCCAAGTGATCAAGAATCGATCACCATCCGTGCCTGAATATGCCCTCGACACGCAACAGAAGTGTCGTAACCGGTGATTTGAGCAACTGGGTGTAGCGCTGCCTGTACGAAGCGTTATTCTCCTCAAACGCATGCCACCGCCATCTGTCACCACGACGGGTGACCGGTCCCGCACTGCACGTGATGGAAGCTCTGCCTCTGGGAGTCCCGTGTACCCACCTGTCGGGGTTGACGCCTCGGGCCTGGCTACGCTGCGCGCAACGGTCCTCGACCAGCTGCGCGGCTTCGTCCCCACCGCGTACACCGCCCCCGCATTCGCCACCGCTGTCCCCGCCGGACTCGGCCCGGCCGGTCCTTGCTATGCCCTGACCGACGGCGGGGCAACGGTGGGCAGACGCGGTCGCGCCGGCGGCTCGTCCGCCGGGGGCGCAGCCGCCGGGACCACCGCGCCCGCCGCCCGCCGTCCCACCGCGGACAGCGACCAGGCCCGCATGATGGACCTGGTCGAACGTGCCCAGGCCGGCGAGGCCGACGCCTTCGGCCGCCTGTACGACCAGTACAGCGACACCGTCTACCGCTACATCTACTACCGCGTCGGCGGCAAGGCGACCGCGGAGGATCTCACCAGCGAGACCTTCCTGCGGGCGCTGCGCCGCATCTCCACCTTCACCTGGCAGGGCCGCGACTTCGGCGCCTGGCTCGTGACGATCGCCCGCAACCTGGTCGCCGACCACTTCAAGTCGAGCCGCTTCCGCCTGGAAGTCACCACCGGTGAAATGCTCGACGCCAACGAGGTGGAACGGTCCCCCGAGGACTCCGTCCTGGAGTCCCTCTCCAACGCGGCCCTGCTGGAAGCCGTACGGAAACTCAATCCGCAGCAGCAGGAGTGCGTCACCTTGCGCTTCCTGCAGGGCCTCTCGGTCGCCGAGACGGCCAGGGTGATGGGAAAGAACGAGGGTGCCATCAAGACCCTCCAGTACCGGGCGGTCCGCACCCTGGCCCGCCTCCTCCCCGACGACGCCCGCTGACGCCGCCCCTCCTCTCACATTCCGGTACCCCTCCCTGATGACCTTGATGACACCGACCACTCCGACGAGACCGACGAGACCGACGACAGTGACGGCACTGCCGAATCCCATGACGCTGTGGTCCGATCATCCTTCGTCCGTAACCCAAGTGCCGCGCCGCTCGTTGTGGGGAATGCAGGCTCCCTGTGGCCAAGGCCTGACCGAAGCCGCTCACTCGAAAGTGTGGATGTGCTCAAGGAAGGCAACCTTCCGGACACCTTGGGGAGTCGATCGTCATGACGAGAGGAGGTGCCGCCAGTGATCGCGAACGTGACTCCGCACCGGCGGGCGAACGCCTTCGCCCAGGCCCTGGAGGAGCGGACCCCGTCCGACCTTTCGGAACCGGACCCGGCGGCCGAGCAGTCCGAGGCACCTGCCGAACCTGCCGACCACGACCGGTTGTTGGCCCTGGCGAGCGTGCTCGGCGAAAGAATGCCGCGCCCGGTGCTGGACCCCGAGGTCAAAGTGGTGCAACGAGCCCAGCTCATTGCCGCCATGGAAGCCAAGGTGATGCAAGAGAGGGCCGGGGGCGGCGTGGCCGCCGACCCTCAAGTGCCCGAACAGCGGACCGGCCGCGGCGCCCACCGGGCGACCTCGCTCCGGAAATTGCGGCCCCGCTCCCGCTGGTCCAAGGGCATTGCGGCAGGCGGTCTCACCGTAGGTGTGGCCGCGGGGGCCTTCAGCGGAGTGGCCGCTGCCAGCACGGACGCCCTGCCGGGTGACCACCTGTACCCCGTGAAGCGGGGCATGGAGGACATCCGGCTAGGGATGGCCGACGGCGATTCGGACCGGGGCGAGCTCTACCTCGACCAGGCCTCGAGCCGCCTGTCGGAAGCCCGCCGGCTCATGGAGCGCGGCCGTCTCGGCGCGCTCGACCACGAGTCCCTCGGCGAGATCCGCCGAGCCCTCGCGGGCATGAAGCACGATGCCTCGGAGGGTCACCGGCTGCTCCAGGCCGCCTACGAACGGGACGGCTCGCTCGGCCCGATCCAGGCGCTGTCCTCGTTCTCCCGTTCACACCGGGACGCGTGGGCCAAGCTCCGGGGCAACCTCCCCGCGCAGCTCACGGACGTGGGCGGTGAGGTGGAGTCGGTCTTCCAGGCCATAGACCAAGACGTGGCGCCGCTCCAGAGTCTGCTCCCGAAGCCTCCGGAACAGACCCGCGGCTCCGGACCTTCCACGAAGCCGAGCGCCCCGGCGGGCAAGCAGCAGACGGCGCCCTCCTCGGGCACCCCGTCCGCGGCCCCCACGCCGTCGGCTTCGGGTTCCCCGAAGTCCCCGTCCCCGGGCGGCGGTCTCCTGGGCGGTACGGGCAACCTCCTGAACCCGCCCGCGGGCCAGGGCCAGTCCACCCCGTCCGAGCCCGGCGGCACACCCACGCCGGCCCACCCGGACATCACCCTCCCGCCCCTCCTCCCCGGCCTGCTCCCAGGCCTGGGCATCAAGGCGGAGGACGCCGACTGACACCAAACGCCGGCGGGGCTGGAAATCCAGCCCCGCCGGCGTTTTCGGCGGGCCCGCGCATCACGTGCCCGCTCAACAGAAGAAGACG
>NZ_JBHXKA010000128.1:0-23447 GCF_042722885.1 Streptomyces sp. NPDC058401 | reverse complement strand
GGGGGCGGGGGGGGCGGGGGCGGGGGGGGCGGCCGCCGGCTGGGGCGCGGCCCGGGGGGCCGCGACGGGGGCGGGGGCTTGGTGCGCGGGCGCCTGGTGCACGGGGGCCGGGGCCTGGTGCGCGGGGGCCTGGTGCACCGCGGCCGGCGGCGCGGGGGTCCGTACCGCCGCGGGGGCCATGGCGTGGGCCTCCGGCCCGGGCACGTAGCCCATGGCGGGCGCCTGGGCGAAGGCCGCGGCGGCGGAGGCGGCGCCGCCGCGCTCCAGCCGGTCGAGCCGCGCCTGCACGGAACGCTCGTCGTCGAAGGCGGCGGGCAGCAGCACGCGGGCGCAGATCAGCTCCAGCTGCAGCCGGGGCGAGGTGGCTCCGCGCATCTCGGTGAGACCCGTGTTGACCAGATCGGCGGCCCGGGACAGCTCGGCGGCCCCGAAGACGGAGGCCTGGGCCTGCATCCGCTCGACCACGTCGTTGGGGGCGTCGATGAGCCCCTTCTCGCGGGCGTCGGGCACGGCGGCCAGGATCACCAGGTCGCGCAGCCGCTCCAGCAGGTCGGCGACGAAGCGGCGCGGGTCGTTGCCGCCCTCCACCACCCGGTCCACGATCTCGAAGGCCGCGGCCCCGTCCCCGGCGGCGAACGCGTCCACGACGGCGTCGAGGAGGGTCCCGTCGGTGTACCCGAGGAGCGAGGTGGCCATGGCGTACGTCACACCCTGCTCGGTGGCGCCGGCCAGCAGCTGGTCCATGACGGACATGGAGTCACGGACGGATCCGGCTCCGGCGCGCACGACGAGCGGCAGCACGCCCTCCTCGACGTGGGCGCCCTCGCGGCCGCAGACCTCGCCGAGGTAGTCCCGCAGGGTGCCGGGGGGCACGAGCCGGAAGGGGTAGTGGTGCGTCCGGGACCGGATGGTGCCGATGACCTTCTCGGGCTCGGTCGTGGCGAAGATGAACTTGAGGTGCTCCGGCGGCTCCTCGACCACCTTCAGCAGGGCGTTGAAGCCCGCCGGGGTGACCATGTGCGCCTCGTCGATGATGTAGATCTTGTACCGGCTGGAGGCGGGCCCGAAGAAGGCCTTCTCGCGCAGGTCGCGCGCGTCGTCCACACCACCGTGCGAGGCCGCGTCGATCTCGATGACGTCGATGGACCCCGGCCCGTTGCGCGCGAGGTCCTTGCAGGACTGGCACTCCCCGCAGGGGGTGGGCGTGGGGCCCTGCTCGCAGTTCAGGCAGCGGGCGAGGATGCGCGCGCTGGTGGTCTTGCCACAGCCCCGCGGCCCGCTGAACAGGTACGCGTGATTGACCCGGTTGTTGCGCAGGGCCTGCATCAGCGGGTCAGTGACATGCTCCTGCCCGATGACCTCGGCGAACGACTCGGGGCGGTAGCGGCGGTACAGCGCAAGGGACGACACGTCTACGAGGTTATCCGGGCCCACCGACAACGGTGGCCCGACGACGCTCAGCGGCCCGGCCGGCCCGACCCGTCCCGGAACGCAAAGCGCCCCCCACGCACCCGCCAGAGCCCACTTACCCTTGCTGCCTTCCGGCCCTGGGGGAGTTGGGTGAGATAGCGCCACGTGAGGGGCTGGCCCCACCCTAGCGGATGGAGGGCCCCGGAATCGAGCCGGACCCCGACCGGGACCCGCCCAGGGGTCCGCCCGGAGCCCGCCCGACGATCACGTTCGCGAGCACCCCTCAACGTCTTGTATTGTTTGCCGCGGAGGATTCGCCTAGTGGCCTAGGGCGCACGCTTGGAAAGCGTGTTGGGGGCAACCCCTCACGAGTTCGAATCTCGTATCCTCCGCCATTGCTCTCACCGGGCAATAAGTCGAAGGGCCCCGCTGCTTGCAGCGGGGCCCTTCGACTTTCCCCCGACTCGACTTTCCCCCGACTCTTCCCGGGGCGGGCGAGGAGCCGGATGACCGTCCACACCGCCGTTCCGCTCGGCGTCGAGGCCCCGAGGGCCGACGGGCGGGTCTGGTACGCCTCCTACGGGTCCAACATGCACGCGGCCCGGCTGGCCGCCTACATCGCCGGCGGGACGCCGCCCGGAGGGGCGCGCTCGTATCCCGGCTGCCGGGACCGCCGGGCGCCGGAGCGGTCGATCGCCGTCCGCCTCGACGGATGCCTCTACTTCGCCACCGAGTCCCCGGTGTGGACCGGGGGCAGGGGCTTCTACGATCCTTCGGCGCCGGGCCACCTGCTGGGGCGCGCCCACCTGGTGACCGCGGGGCAGCTGTCGGACATCGCCGCGCAGGAGATGTACCGGGAACCGGGAACGGACCTCGACCTCGCCGCGGTGCTGCGCGACGGCCGCGACGCGGCGGGCGACGGCCGGTACGAGACCCTGGTCTGCCCGGGGACGGTCGAGGGCATCCCCGTGCTGACCTTCACCGCCCCGTGGTCCCTCCGGGACGTCGACCCGCGCCCGCCGTCCGCCGCGTACCTGCGGCACCTGGCGGGCGGCCTGCTGGAGTCGGGGCCGTGGCGGGAGCGGGAGATCGCCGAATACCTGTCCGCCTGCCCGGGCGCGAGCGGCAGCTGGACCCCGCGACAGGTGCTCGACCTGCTCGCGGAGCGGCGGCTCCCTCTAGCGTGAGCTCATGGACACGGAACAGGAGTACACCGCACAGGAGTACACCGCACGGGAGTACACGGCACGGGAGTTCGAGACCCACCGGCCACGGCTGTTCTCGCTGGCCTACCGGATGCTCGGCTCGGCGGCCGAGGCCGAGGACGCCGTGCAGGACGCGTACCTGCGCTGGCACGGGGCCGAGCCCGGCCAGGTGACCGTGCCGGGCGCGTGGCTGGCCAAGGTGGTCACCAACCTGTGCCTGAACCGGCTCGGCTCCGCCCGGGTGCAGCGCGAGGAGTACTTCGGGCCCTGGATCCCGGAGCCGGTGGGGACCGGCGCCGGGGTGCTGGGCCCCATGGAGACGGCGGAGCAGCGGGACTCGGTGTCGTTCGCCGTGCTGACGCTGATGGAGCAGCTGTCGCCGCCCGAGCGGGCCGCCGTGGTGCTGCGCGACGCCTTCGACTACAGCCACCGGGACATCGCGGGCGTCCTCGACTGCTCGGAGGCCAACGCGCGCCAGCTCCACCGCCGGGCCAGGCAGCACCTGGCCGACGGCCGGGCACGGTTCACCACCTCGCGGGAACAGGACGACGAGCTGCTCGCCCGGTTCCTGGCCGCCGCGTCCGGGGGCTCGATGGACCGGCTGGAGCAGCTGCTCTCCGAGCAGGTGGTCGTCTGGTCGGACGGCGGCGGCAAGGCCAGTGCGGCCAGCCGGCCGGTGGCCGGACGGGACAACGTGGTCCGTTTCCTCATCGGCCTCTTCTCCCGGTGGGTCAACGGCGTGCAGATCACCTTCGCCGAGGTCAACGGCGGGCCGGCGGTGGCCGGCTGGGCGGACGGCGAGCTGACCGCCTTCGGGGCGCTGGAGCTCGGCGAGGGCGGGATCACGGGCGTCCGGCTCGTCCTGAACCCGGACAAACTCGCCTTCCTCGCGACTCAGCTCCAAGATCTGCCACAGAACCTGTCACGGAACCTGTCACAGAACGCCTGACCCGTCGGTTCTTCCTCGGTGACGGCCGCCACTACGGCGGCTGCGGCTTCGGGTTCGGAAGGCTGGGACTGATGGAGAACGACACGATCATGGTGACCGGGGCGACGGGGATGCTCGGCCGCGAGGTGCTGGAGCGGGTCCGCCGCACCGGCCGCCCGGTCCGTGCGCTCACGCGCGGGACCGCGCTGCCGCAGGACGCCGGGGTGGACTGGTACACCGGCGACCTGACCACCGGGACCGGACTCGACGAGGCGCTCGCGGGCGTCCGTACGGTCATCCACTGCGCGAGCGACATCCGGCACTTCAAGAACGACCTCCCCGGCTTCCGGCACCTGCTGGAAGCCGGGAAGCGGGCCGGGGTCGGGCACGTCGTCAACATCTCGATCGTCGGCGTCGACCGGACCCCCTACCCGTACTACCGGGTCAAGCTGGAGGGCGAGGAGCTGCTCGCCGGCTCGGGGATCGGCTGGACCAACCTGCGCGCCACCCAGTTCCCGGCGCTGCTCGACTTCGCCCTCGGCGCCCTGTCCAAGCTCCCGGTGGTCCTCGTACCGTCCGCCACCGACTGCCAGCCGGTCGACCCGGGCGAGGTGGCGGACCGGCTGGTCGAGCTGGCCCTCGGCGCCCCCGCCGGCCGGGTGCCCGACTTGGCCGGCCCGGCCGTGTACCCCGCCGCCCGCCTCGCCCGGGACTGGCTGCGCGCCACCGGCAAGCGCCGCGCCGTCCTGCCCGTCCGGATCCCCGGCAAGGTCGGGGCCGCCTGGCGCGCCGGCCACCTGACCGCCCCCGGGAACGCGGCCGGCACGCGTACGTGGGAGGAGTACCTCGCGGAGAAGGTCGCCCGCTGACGCGGACCCGTAGGCGGATCGGCGGATCGGGGCGCCGCCTGGACGTGCGGGGGGACAGACCGGCACATACCGTTTCCCGAGACGGCCGAGGAGGTGTGGATGGACTGGCTCCGGGACGAGATCTTCCGGCCCTACCCCGAGCTGCTGATCTTCCTGACCATCGCCGTCGGCTTCCTGCTCGGCCGCATCCGGTACAAGTCCATCGCCCTCGGCGCCGTCACCGGATGCCTCGTCGCCGGTCTGGTCATCGGCTCCCAGGCCAAGGTCGAGATCGACGGTCCGATCAAGTCCGTCTTCTTCCTCATGTTCCTCTTCGCCCTCGGCTACGACGTCGGCCCGCAGTTCTTCCGCGCCCTGCGCAAGGACGGACTCCCCCAGGTCGTCCTCGCCCTGATCGTCTGCGTCACCGGACTCGCCTCCGCCTGGGCCTTCGCCACCCTCGCCGGGTACGGGACCGGCCTCTCCGCCGGTCTGCTCGGCGGCGGCCTCACCCAGTCCGCCGTCATCGGCGTCGGCTCCGACGCCATCGCCCACCTGCCCGGGGTCAGCGCGGACGAGGCCCGGGACCAGTCCCATCTGATCGCCGTCGCCTACGCGGTCACGTACCCCCTCGGTACGGTCCTGCCCGCGCTGCTCCTCGCCGGCTTCCTGCCCCGCCTCCTGCGCCGGGACCTGGCGGCCGAGAGCGCCGTGCTCGCCGCCGACCTGGAGGCCGCCGAGGACGACCCCGACGCCGGGGAGGGCTACTACAAGCACGTGCTGCGCGCGTACGCCGTCGACGTGGCGGCCTTCGCCGGACGCACGATCGGGGACTTCGAAGCGGAGCAGAGGGCCGCCGGGCGGCGGCTCTACATCACCCGGCTGCGCCGCGCCGGGGAGATCCTGGAGCACACCACGGACACCCGCGTCGAGATCGGGGACATCCTGGCCGTCAGCGCGGTCCGCGGCGACCTCGTCGCGTACGACGCGCGCACGCACATCGGGATGGAGACGGACGACTTCGAACTCCTCGCCTACCGCACCGAGTCCCTGCACGTGGTCATCACCGACCGGAACCTCAGCGGGCGCACCATCCGCACCCTGCGCCACGAGGAGTTCATGCCGGGCGTCTTCGTCGACGAGCACTGGCGGGCCGGCGCCGACCTGCGGGTCCGCCTCGACAGCACCGTGGAGCGGGGCGACACCCTGGTCCTCACGGGGCCGCGCAGCCGGGTGGAGGCGGCCGCGGCGGTGCTGGGCAAGCCGGTGCCGACCAGCTTCGCGACGGACATGGTGTGGATCGCGCTCGGGCTCTTCCTCGGCGGCTGCCTCGGCATCCCGGCGCTGCACGCGGCGGGTGCCCCGCTGTCGCTGTCCACCTCCACCGGGGCGCTGCTGATGGGGCTGGTCTTCGGCTGGATCCGCAGCAAGTACCCGACCTACGGGAACCTGCCCTCGGCGGCGCAGTGGCTGATGGGCACGCTCGGGCTGTGCGTGTTCGTCACGGTCGTCGGCCTCAACGCCGGCCCGAGCTTCGTCCCCGGCCTGCGCGAAGCCGGCTGGCCGCTGCTGCTCTGGGGCGCCGCCGTGACGACCGTGCCGCTGCTGACCGGATTCGCCTACGGGCACTTCGTGCAGCGGCTCCCCCTCCCGATCCTGCTCGGCGCCCTGGCCGGAGCCCAGACCACGACGGCCGCACTGGGCGCCCTGACGGAACGCGCACGCAGCCAGATCCCGGCCCTGGGGACGACGGTCCCGTACGCCCTGGGCAACGTCCTGCTGACGATGTGGGGGTCGGTGATCGTGCTGCTGCGGCGGTGAGGCCATCCCGTAAGGGCTCCCTGAAGGATACCTTCGAAGATATAATCGGCATCCGAGTTGATATCAACGGAGGTGCATCGTGAGTAGAACCGTGATCGACCTCGACGATGAGCTGCTTGCAGACGTCGCCCAAGCCCTTGGCACCAGCACCAAGAGGGACACCGTCAACACCGCCCTGCGCGAGGTGCTGGAGACCCGGCGTCGAGCCCTGGCTTTGACACGACTCCGTGCGGCAGCCGCGGACGGCGCCTTCGACCTGGACATTCTTGACGACAAGGGGAACTACCGGCGGTGAGCGCTGCCCAATTCCTCATCGACACGAGCGCATTGGCCCGGCTCATGCGGGGCGACGCAGAACAGTACGGCTGGGATCAGGCGGCGGCGGCCGGGCTGATCGCCACCTGCCCGATCACCGAGTTGGAGTTCTTCTACAGCGCCCGGTCCGCGGAGGACCGGATCCGGGGGATCGAAGACATGCGCCTGCTGTTCGGCTGGGTACCGGTTGACGACCGTGCCTATGACCGGGCCTGGCAGGTACAGGAACTGCTGACCCGGCGAGGACAGCACCGCAGTGCGGGAGCCGTGGACCTCATCGTCGCCGCGACCGCGGAACTGCAAGGGCTGACCTTGCTTCACCGCGACCGCGACTTCGAGTGCATCGCAGCCGTCACCGGCCAGGCCCTCCAGTGGTACGGGCCGGCGGCTGGCAAGTAGGGACGGCGGTCCACCTCAGCGGACCATGTCCCGGAGGGCGACGGCCGGTTCGTGCGCGGCTGAGCCCTCGGCAAGACACCCGCTAGGTCGTCTCTTTCGGATCTTGTCGGCCGAGTCCGCGGCGTCTGGTGCCGTGCCTGGGCGTGCTGTCGGGGCGTTCTCGTATTGGGCGTACGTGGTCGCCTCGGCAGTGCGGCCAGGCGCGGTGCCAGGCGTCGCGGGCCCGGCAAGATCCGAAAGAGACGGCCTAGCCGTGGGGGATCAGGGCCACCGGGCTGTGGGCGTGGTGGGCCACCGCGTGGTCCGTGGGGCCCATGCCGTGCAGGGGGCGGTGGTGGCGGCGGCCCACGACCAGGAGGTCGGCCTCGGCGGACTCCGCCAGCAGGAGCTCCGCCGGGTCGCCGGGGCGGGTCACGCACGTGGTCGCCACCCGCGAGTGGCGCGCGCCCGCCGCGGCCACCGCCGCTTCGAGCGGCTCCGGGGCGGCCGCGCCCGACCGCACCGCGTGCACCGCGCGCAGCGGGAGCGCGTGTCGCGCCGCCCAGGCGTAGGCGAAGTCGAGGACCGCGGCGTGGTCGCCCGCCGGGTCCACTCCGACGACGACCCCGTGTCCGTGCGGCGCGCGCTCGGCGGGCTCCCGTACCAGGACGACGGGCACCTCGGCGCGCCCCGCGACGTGCAGCGCGGTGGAGCCGAGCTGCGGAACCGCGTGGCGGTCCTCGCCGCTCGCGCCGAGCACGATCAGCCCGGCGTTCGCCAGGGCGGCCGCGCGCGGGATCTCGTTGCCCGGGCCGCCCTCGGCGGTGGCCGCCTCGACGGTCAGGCCCTGGTGGGCGGTGCGGAGTTCCTCGGTGAAGGCGGACAGTACGGTCCGCGCCGCGGACTCGTTCGCGCCGAGCACGGGCTGGAACTCCGGGGAGACGGGCTGGACGGTCGGCCAGGCGTGGCCCACGTGGAGCAGCCGCAGCGGCGCCCCGGCCGCCAGGGCCTCGCGGGCGGCCCAGCGGGCGGCGGCGAGGCTCCGGGGCGAGCCGTCGAACCCGACGAGGACGGGGAGGGCGGGGAGGACGGGGAGGGCAGACGGGACGGACATCGGCGGCACCCTTCGTTCACATGGCCCGTTCGCATGGCGGTTTCGCATGCTTTGGCCGTTTATGTTCGCCCTTACGACGCTACGCCCATCGACCTGTTTGCCCGGTGAGGAGGGTTCCGCTCCCGCCCGGGCCGGCCTGCCGGGGACACCCCCTAGGCTTCGGGCGTGCCGTCGTACTCGATAGGGCAGGCTGCCGGCCTGCTGTGCGTGAGCCCCGAAACCGTCCGCCGCTGGGCCGACGGGGGGCGGCTGCCCGCCCGGCGGTCGCCCGAAGGGGTGCGGACCGTCGACGGGGTGGCCCTCGCCGCCTTCGCCAAGGAACGGGCCGCCGGTCTGCATCCGGTGCCGGAGAAGGGCGCAGCCACCTCCGTGCGCAATTCCTTCGCCGGGATCGTCACCGCCGTCCGGGTCGACGAGGTCGCAGCCCAGGTCGAGGTGCAGTCGGGCCCGCACCGGCTGGTCTCCGTGGTGACCCGGGAGTCGGTGGAGGAGCTCGGCATCGCGGTCGGGGTCACCGTGACGGCCCGGGTGAAGTCCACGGACGTCCACATCGACCTGGCCTTCTGACCGGCACGGCCGCCGGCGGATCGGAAGGCCTGCGAGCTCCGAAAGAGACGGCCTAGCAGCGCAGTGCCGCGTACAGGTCCAGCTTGTGGTCGAGGCGCGACAGGTCGCGGCCGGTCAGCGCCTCGACCCGCTCGATCCGGTAGTGGACCGTGTTCACGTGCAGGTGCAGCGCCTCCGCCGTGCGCGTCCACGAGCAGTTGTTCGCGAGGAACACCTCCAGGGTCTCGCGGAGCATCCCGTCCCCGAGCGAGCCCAGGGTCCGCGTCCCGAACACCCCGCGGACCTCCGGCGGGACCCCCGACAGCAGTTCGGCCAGGGTGTCGAGCTGCTCGACCCCGCGGACCGCGACCGTCTCGTCGGCCGCCGTCAGGGCGAAGCGCGCCTGGCACAGTGACGCGCGTAGTCCCTCGGCCGAAGCCGTCCGCGCGCCCACGCCGAGCCGCAGGTCGGCCCCCGGCTCGGCGCACGCCTGGAGCAGCGGCCACACGGTGCGCAGCCGGTCGGCGAGATCGGCGGTGGCGGCGGCGCCCGCGGCAGCATCCGCGGCGCCGCCCTCCGCATCGGCCGCGTCCGGGCCCTCGTACAGCACCGCTCCGCCCGGGCCCGCCGCCCATCGGACGCCCTCCAGGTGCCCCAGCGCCTCCGCCAGCGCGTCTCCGTCGGTCGCCGTCACCACGCGGTACGGGCCGCCCGCGGGCAGTCCGGCCGTCTGGAGGGCGGCGGCGAGGAGGTCCGGTTCGGCTTCGGCCGCCACCAGGGCGAGCAGGTCCCGTCCGGCGTCCCGGCGCGCGGCCACCCGGCGGGCCGTGCCGTCGCGGTACTGCGCGAACACCTCGGCGATCTCGTGGAGCACGCGCGGCGGCGCCGCGTCCGCGTCCGGGACGTGCAGCAGCCAGGCGTCGTACGGGGAGCTCTCGGCCTCGACGCCGAGCGAGACCCCGCCCTTCGCGGCGGAGGCGGCCCGCTGCGCCGGGACGGCGGGCGCGGACGCGGTACGGGCCACCGTGCGGCCGCTCGCGGTCAGCAGGTAGCAGGGCAGGCGGCCCAGGTGCGCGCACGCCCGGTCCAGCAGCTCGGCCGGCCCGGCCCCGCCCTCCAGGAGCCGGCTGAGCTCGCTGCGCACGTTCTCGGGAAGCGCGAAGTGCCGGGTCGGGCGGCGGCTGAGGTCGCCCCACTGGCGCAGGTACACCGCTTCGGTGACGGCCCGGAAACTGGTCCGCGCGGGCACCGCCACCAGCGGCATCCGGTGGGCCCGGCAGGCGGCGACGAGCTCCTCGGGCACCCCGCCGTGGGTCTCCTCGCCGGCCAGCAGGGCCCGCGCTCCGGCGTCGGCGAGTGCGGCGACGAAACGGTCGGTCCTGGCGGCGGCCGACGCCCCCGGACGCCACCACACGAGGCCGCTGAGCACCAGCTCCCCGGGGCCCAGGAACCGGCCCGGGTCCTCCAGGTCGGTGGCGGTCACCCCGCTGACCTCCTGGCCGAGAAGGGACTGCTCGCCCCACAGCAGGGTGAGGCCGAGGTTGTCGGACTGGAGTAGGTCGAGGACGTGCATGGCGGGGACTCCTTGCGGCGGGTGGCAGCCCACAATCGCGAGGCGAATATGAGGATTGCCATGGTAAATGCAAGGGCAACCCTTCGAACAGCCTCTTGGATGATTCACCAGGGACGTCCCGTCGGCCCTGGTGTTTTTCCGTGCCGGGGACCAGTCGTCCCCACCCCCTGCCCGTTGTTTCACTGAGCTGGACGACGAAAAGCGATCAAAACAGCGAGACGACGACGGAAAGGATGGCGGGAAATGGACCTCAACACGGTGCTCGACGTACGCGACGCACGCCGCCGCGAACCCTGGCGTCCGGGTGACGCCTGGCTCGGTGGCGGGACGTACCTCTTCTCCGAGCCCCAGCCCCACATCCGCCGTCTCGTCGACCTCTCCCGGATGGGCTGGCCGCCGTTGTCCTGGCAGCCCGACGGCTCCCTCGACATCGCCGCCACCTGCACCATCACCGAGCTGTCCCGCTTCGCCCGGACCCTGCCCACCACGGCCGCGCCGCTCTTCGAGCAGTGCTGCCGGGCCTTCCTCGCCAGCTTCAAGATCTGGAACATGGCGACCGTCGGCGGCAACCTCTGCAACGGCCTCCCCGCCGGCCCGATGGTCTCCCTCACCGCCGCCCTCGACGGCACCGTCCTGCTCCAGGGCCAGGACGGCTCCACCCGCCGCATGCCGGTCACCGACTTCATCCGCGGAGCCGGCGTCAAGGACCTGCGCGACGGCGAGCTGCTGCGCTCGATCCGGCTGCCCGCCCGCGCCCTGGACTCCCGTACGGCCTTCCGGCAGGCCTCCCTCTACGGTCTCGGCCGCTCCGGCGCCCTCGTCATCGGCGCCTACGACCCCCAGGACGGCTCCCTCGCCGTCACGGTCTCGGCCGCCACCACCCGACCCTTCCGGTTCTGGTTCGCACTGCCGCCCACGGCGGCCGAGCTGCGCCGGACGATCGACGACACCGTCCGGCCCGACGAGTGGTACGACGACATCCACGGACTGCCCGCCTGGCGGCGCCACATGGGCCTGCGCCTCGCGGAGGAGGTCCGCCGCGAACTGACGGGCGACCCCGTGGGCGACCCGGCGGGCGACGACGCTCCGGAGGGACTGCGATGACCCAGAGCAGCAGCGGCAACAGCAGCAGCTACGAGATCGACATCAACAAGCAGCGTTTCACCGAGGAGCCCCGCCCCGGCCAGTGCCTGCGCACCTACCTCCGCGACCGCGGCTGGTTCGGCGTGAAGAAGGGCTGCGACCAGGGCGACTGCGGCGCCTGCACGGTCCACGTGGACGGGCAGCCGGTGCACAGCTGCCTCTACCCGGCCGTCCGCGCCGAGGGCCGCGCCGTCACCACCGTCGAGGGACTCTGCTCGCCCGGCGGCGAACTCCACCCCGCCCAGCAGCAGTTCCTCGACGCCCAGGGCTTCCAGTGCGGCTTCTGCACCGCCGGGTTCCTGATGACCACCTCCGCCCTCCAGGCCGAGCAGGGCACCGCCCACGACGACGGCAAGCTCGACGACCTCCCCCGCGCCTTCAAGGGCAACATCTGCCGCTGTACGGGGTACCGCGCCATCGAGGACGCCGTACGCGGCGTGAAGCACGTCGAAACCCCCGAGGCGGGCCAGGCCGTCGGGAAGTCCCTCGGCGCACCGGCCGGCCCGCAGGTGGTCACGGGCACGGCCCGCTACACCTTCGACGTCAACGTCCCCGGCCTGCTCCACATGAAGCTGCTGCGCTCCCCGCACCCGCACGCCCGCATCGTCTCCATCGACACCACCGACGCCCTCCAGGTCCCCGGCGTGCACGCGGTCCTCACCCACCACGACGCCCCCGACCACATGTACTCCAGCGCCCGGCACGAGCACCCCACCGAAGACCCGATGGACACCCGCGTCCTGGACGACGTGGTCCGCTTCGTCGGCCAGCGCGTGGCGGCCGTCGTCGCCGACTCCGAGCAGGCCGCCGAGGAGGGCTGCCGCCGCGTGGTCGTCACGTACGAGGAACTCCCGTACGTCACCGACCCGGAGGAGGCCATGCTGCCCGGGGCCCCCGTCCTCCACCCCAAGGGGCCCGAGTCGGGGATCTTCCGCGCCGAGAACAACGTGTGCGGCGAGGTCCACAACACCCTCGGCGACATGGAGAAGGGGTACGCGGAGGCGGACGTCGTCTACGAGGAGACCTTCCAGACCCAGCGCGTGCAGCACGCCAGCCTGGAGACCCACGGCAGCGTCGCGTACTTCGAGCCGAAGGAGGAGGGCGACGGCGAGCGGATCACCGTCCGCTCCTCCACCCAGGCGCCGTTCCTGACCCGGCGGGCGCTGTGCGCCCTCTACGACCTGAACGAGGACGAGGTCCGCGTCGTCGCGGGCCGCGTGGGCGGCGGGTTCGGCGGCAAGCAGGAAATGCTGACCGAGGACATCGTGGTCCTCGCCGCCCTGAAGCTGCGGCGCCCGGTGAAACTCGAATTCACCCGGGCCGAGCAGTTCTACGGGGCCACCACCCGCCACCCCTTCAAGATCACCATCAAGATCGGCGCCAAGAAGGACGGCACCCTCACCGCGCTGCGCATCCGGGTCGTCTCCAACACCGGCGCCTACGGGAACCACGGCCCGGCCGTCATGTTCCACAGCGTCGGCGAGTCCTTCGCGGTGTACAAGGCGCCCAACAAGGAGGTGGAGGCGTACTCCGTCTACACCAACGGCGTGCCGGCGGGCGCCTTCCGCGGCTACGGCCTAGGCCAGGTCCTCTTCGCCGTCGAATCGGTCATGGACGAGCTCGCCATCCGGCTCGGCATGGACCCCCTCGAACTGCGCGAGAAGAACGTCATCGGCCCCGGCGACCACATGGTGACCCCGATCGGCCACGAGGAGGACCTCTTCATCGCCTCGTACGGCATGAAGCAGTGCATGGACGTCGTCCGCAAGGCCATCGCCGAGGACCGCAGTCACGAGGACGTGCCCGAGGGCTGGCTCACCGGTCAGGGCACGGCGGTCGCGATGATCGCGACCGGCCCGCCCGGCGGCCACTACGCCGACGCCCGGGTCAGCCTGCTGCGCGACGGCACGTACGACATCGCGGTGGGCACGGCGGAGTTCGGCAACGGCACCACCACCGTCCACAAGCAGATCACCGCCGGTGCGCTGAACACCACGGTCGACCGGATCGCCGTCCGCCAGTCCGACACGGACGTGGTCCGCCACGACACCGGCGCCTTCGGCTCGGCCGGCACGGTGGTCGCGGGCAAGGCCGTGATGCTGGCCGCCGACTCCCTCGCGGAGCGCCTCAAAACCTTCGCGGCCCGCCACACGGGCGTGGCCCGGCACCTGTGCAAACTGTCGGCGGAATCCTTCGACTGCGCGGGCCGGACCGTCACCCTCAAGGAGCTCTACGAGGCCGCGTACGACAAGGGCAAGCTCGAAGAGATCGCCGCCGACGGCCACTGGGGCGGCTCCCCCCGCTCCGTGGCCTTCAACGCCCAGTGGTTCCGGATCGCCGTCGACCCGGACACCGGCGAGATGAAGATCCTGCGCTCCGTCCACGCGGCCGACGCGGGCAAGGTCATGAACCCGATGCAGTGCCGCGGCCAGGTCGAGGGCGGCGTGGCCCAGGCCCTGGGCGCCACCCTCTTCGAGACCGTACGGGTGGACGAGCGCGGGGAGGTCACCACCGCCGCCTTCCGCCGCTACCGCCTCCCGCAGTACGCGGACGTCCCGCGCACCGAGGTCCACTTCATGGAGACCTCCGACTCGATCGGCCCGCTCGGCGCCAAGTCCATGTCCGAGAGCCCCTTCAACCCGGTGGCCCCCGCCTTCGCCAACGCACTGCGCGACGCCACCGGGATCCGCTTCACGGAAATGCCGGTGACCCGGGACGTGGTCTGGCAGAAGATCCACGAAGCGGGCGGCCGCCCCTGAAACGCCGGTGGGGCAGCTCTGTCGGAGCTGCCCCACTGAACTCGGTGCGCGGCGGGGGCTAGCCCTGCGTGAAGTAGCCGAGGAGGTCGGTGATCACGTGGTTGGGGCCGCCGTGGCTGTTGAAGATGCTGACCTTGCCGCCGGGGCCGACGGGGGTCGTCACGTGGTTCGGGACGGTGAGGCCGGGGAGGGTGTTGAGGCTGCTGGCGCCGGGGAGCTTGCCCCCGAAGGCGTAGGCGGTGAGGAAGCCCGGCCCGGTCGAGTCGGTCGCGGTGACGTTCAGGACCCCGCCCACGGCGTTGGCCGGGAGGCCGGAGACCGTGGTCGTCGCGCCCGGGGCGACCTTGCCCGTGGTGCGGGTGTCGGCGAGGCGCTTCGGCACGACCGGCGTGAAGAGGGCCTTGCCGTCCTTGCCGTAGTAGCCGACCGCGTCCAGAACCAGGTGGGTCGAGCCGGTGTTCGTGAACAGGGTGATCGTGCCGTTGGGGCCGACCGGGACGATCACCTGGTTCGACTTGTCCTTGCCCGGCTCCACGTTCAGGTTCGAGGTGGCCGGACGCTTCGCCGCGTCCGGGTAGGCGATGACGTGGGCCGGCTGCGTCGCACCCGTACCCGTCAGGTTCAGCGCGACCGCCTTGGCGTCGGCCGGGATGCCGTTGACACCGGCGACCTTCACCGTGCGGGTCTTGGCGGCAGGCAGTGCTCCGCCGGTCGTACGGGTGTCCAGGACCCGGGTCGGGGCCAGCGGGCTGAAGCGCTCACCGGCGTTCGGCTGGTAGTAGCCGACGAAGTCCACGATCAGGGAGGCGCTGCCGGAGTTCAGCTGGGCCTGGATCCTGCCGTCCGCGCCCACCGGGACGGTGACCGTGTTGGACGAGGTGCCGCCCGCGCGGACGTTCACGTTCGACGTCGACGGTCGCGGCTGGCCGGAGGCCCAGACGGTCAGGTGGGTGTCCTGGGTGGCATCGGTCACGGTCACGTTCAGGACGGCCGAAGCCATGCTCCGGGAGAGCGGCTGTCCCGAGGCGCCACCGCCGAGCGGCAGGTCCACAGGGGTGACCGCCCCGCCCTTGACCGGGGTCTTGGTGGTGCGGGTGTCGAGCAGGCGGAAGGGCTCGGTGGCCACGTAGCCCGAAGGCGCGTAGTCCACCTGCACGGTCTTGGCGACCGTGGACTTCACGCCTTCCTCGTTCTCCACGGTGACCTTCACCTCGTAGGCGCCGGGCGCCTTGTAGGTGTGGTCGAGCGTGTCGGCCTTGTCGAGCTTGCGCGCAGTTCCGTCACCGAGGTCCACGTCGACGGCCCGGACCTTCTCGGACGGCTCCGTGCCCGTGAAGTCGAACCGCGTGGTCAGCGGGGCGACCCGGGGTGAGGACGGGAGGGTCGAGACCGGCAGGCCCGGCGCGGCCGTGAAGTCCGCCGCCAGCGCCTCGGCGACGGGGGAAGCGGAGCCGTGGATGTCCGGGGTGCCCGCGTACTGCAGGCGCACGTAGCCCTTCGCCGTGCCGGGCAGCGTCGTCTCGACCTGCGCCGCCGCGTTGGCCCCCGGCCGGGTGGCGACGTCCACGCTCTCGACCGTGCTCCAGCCCGTCCTGCCGTCCGCCGAGGTCTGGACCTCGGCCTTCAGCGAGGTGACGCCGGCCGGGATCTCGCCCCGCTCGAACCGGCCCTTCACGGTGACGTTCTTGTGCTGGTCCACCTCGACGCCCAAGCCGGAGAAGGCGGTACCGGCCGTCGTGTCCACCTTCACGTGGTCGTCGGCCTCCACCCACGTGGCGCCGAAGATCCCCCACCATTCGTCCTTGCGGAACTCGGTGGACGCGGTGAAGTGGCCCGCGTCGTCGGTGCTGACGTACTGACCGGAGTCGGTCTTCAGGCCGACGCCCGCGGGTGCCGGCTTCCACGTACCGTCGGCGGCCTGCCAGGTGACGGTCCCCCCGGCCTTGGCCTGCGTGCCGTAAGGACCGGTCAGGGTCGGGGAATCCAGGCTGATGCGTCCGGGTACGGAGGTCACGGGAACCGGTACGGACTCCGACTCCTTGAGACCGTTCACCTCGGTCTCGAGGGGGACGCTCGTGTTCGGGATGTCCCCCTGGCTTGCGTAGCCGTCCACGTGGTCGCCACCGGACAGCGTGACGCGGGACTCGAAGCGGCCCTGTGCGTCGGCCGTGACCCTCGTCGTGCCGGTGGAGGTCTTCGCCGTGAGCGCGCCGCCCGCGAACGGCTTCCTCGACCCGTCACGGGGGTCGAAGAGCCAGAGCTTGCCCGAGACCGTCGTGTCCGGATGCGCGAGCGACACCCCGTTCGAGGCGGCCAGGTGCGTGAGGTACGGCGAGATCTGATAGTTCAGCGTCGCCCGGTCCTTGTGGAGGACGGTCTCGCCCCGGGTGCCGTCGTACTCCACGTCGACGCTGTACTCGCCGAACGCGGCGAGCCGCAGCGATCCGGTCGTGAGGGGAAGCCACCCGGTGAGGTCGTCCTCGCAGGACGGCGAGCAGATCTCGCCGGGGACCGCGGTGAACTTCGTGATGGTGGCGACCCGTTCGGCCGTGTTCTTCTTGCGCAGGTGGACCTTGAGGTCCTTGGGATCGATGTCGGTGGGGAAGTCCAGGACGACCGACCCGTCGTTCTTCGTGTACGTGGTGAACGAGGTGTAGGGATCGTCCGCGTGCGCCGCCGTCGGTACGGCCAGCACGGCAGCCATGGCCGTCGCCGTGCACAGCACGGCGCTGATGCGCTTGTTCATGTGTCCCCCTGGAATCTGCTCCACCGTCACGGAGGAGACCGCCCGTCCCGTCGCATGGTTGTACGGGTGGAGGGGGGCGAGTTCGGGCTCATCCGAATCTGCCAGGCAGAATCGACGATCAACTACACAAGTGCGGCTCATATCAAGCTATGAACCTTGCAGACGAGGTTCCCGAAAGCGTGCCGCAGGGCATGAACGACCCATGGCCAAACTCATGCTGCACGGAGACCTGGACCACCCGGCGACGCTCAGCGTCGCGGATCTGCGGGACTGGGCACAGCACCGGGCCGCGGTCACCTTCGACTGTGCGACGAACGGTCCGCAGCACCACGTGTTCGAGGGGCCGTTGCTCCGGGAGGTCGTCTCGGACGCCGGACCGGCCTTCGACGCCCGCCGCCGCAAGGACCGTTCGCGGTTCCTGCTCGCCGTGACCGGCGGGGACGGGCACCATTCGATGCTGTCCTGGGCCGAGTTGGACGCCGACTTCGGCGCGAATCCCGTGCTTCTGGCGACCCGCCTCGACGGTGAGGACCTCGACGAGGCGGGTGCGCAGCTGGTGGTCCCCTCGGACCGGTGCGGGGCGCGCTACGTCAGCGCCGTCACGCACGTGTGGTTCGGCGCTCTGTCGCCGCCGAGCCTGGGCCTGTAGGGCGGGGGGCCCGCTCGGGGCACGGCCCGCCCCCGCGCCGCGCGTCAGGCGAACTTCGGCATCTCGCCGGCCGTCTTCGACACGTCGATCACGGCGAACGCCGCGCCCTGCGGGTCCGCGACCGCCGCGAAGCGGCCGAAGGGGCTGTCCATCGGGCCGAAGTGCAGCTTGCCGCCGTGGGCCTGGGTCTTCGCGACCGCCTCGTCGCAGTCCGGGACGGCGAAGTAGACCTGGACGTACGAGGGGATCTCCGGCGGGAAGTCGCTGCCCATGTTCATCCGGCCCAGCACCGGATTCTCCGGGCCGCCGAGGCTGAAGACCTTGAAGTCCATCCCGGCCGCCTCGGGGTCGTCGCCGAGGTCCATCTGCTGGGTCCCGTACGGGAAGACCTGCGGGAGGAACGCGTCCGGCTTGGCCACGTCGCGCGAGAAGAACTCGGCCCAGCAGTACGCACCGGCCTCGCCGATCTTCTCGAAGCCCTTGTGGTCGCCCGGCTGCCAGACGCCGAAGACCGCGCCGCTCGGCTCCTTCGCGATCGCCATCGTGCCGAAGGAGCCGACCTGCATCGGCTCCATGAGCAGCTCGCCGCCGGCCGCCTTGATCTTCGCGGCGGTGGCCGTCGCATCGGGCGAGGCGAGGTAGAGACACCATTGCGAATGGCCCTCGGCCCCCGGCATCGGCGGCACCACGGCCGCGACGGCCTTGCCGTCGGAGTAGGCCTGCGTGTAGTTCCCGTACTCGCTGCTGGACTCCCCGAAGGTCCAGCCCAGCACATCGGCGTAGAAGGTCTTCGCGCCCTCCAGGTCGGAGAACATGGCGTCCACCCAGCAGGGCGCGCCTTCCGTGAACTCAGTCATGATCGATCGACTCCTGTGTCGTGTACGACGTGACCCGTCTCGGTTCTCACGCTAGGCGCGGGCTCTGACAATCGCGCGGGGAGGACCTCCGCGCGGGACCCTGGGTGCATGGACACGAGCGACAAGAAGAGCGACAAGAAGAAGGACGGCGGCGGGGTCGCCATCCGGCTGGCGCAGCAGCCGGAGGCCGACGAGCTGCTCGGGCGCAGCCCGCTCGCCGCGCTGGTCGGGATGCTGCTGGACCAGCAGGTACCCATGGAATGGGCCTTCTCGGGGCCCTACACGATCGCCCGGCGGCTCGGCTCCGACGACCTGGACGCGCACGCGATCGCCGCCTACGACCCGGAGGCCTTCGCCGCGCTGCTCTCCGAGAAGCCGGCCGTGCACCGCTACCCGGGCTCGATGGCGAAGCGGGTGCAGCAGCTGTGCGCGTACCTGGTGGAGCACTACGAGGGGGACGCGGCGGCGGTATGGGCCGACGCGGCCACCGGCGCCGAGCTGCTGGCACGGTTGCGGGCGCTGCCCGGCTTCGGGGAGCAGAAGGCGCAGATCTTCCTGGCGCTGCTCGGCAAGCGGTTCGGGGTGCGGCCGCGCGGCTGGCGCGAGGCGGCCGGCGGGTACGGTCCGGCGAACGTCTACCGGTCGGCGGCCGACATCACCGGCCCGGAGTCGCTGGCCAAGGTACGGGCGCACAAGCAGGAGGCGAAGGCCGCCGCGAAGGCCGCGAAGGCCGGGTGAGCCGAGCGGGCCGAGCGATCGATCCGGGAAAGCCGCGAAGGCCGGGAAGGCTCAGAAAGCGCCCACCAGCCCTTCCGGCAAACGGAATTGACCGTTCGGGCGAGTGCCCGGCCCGTTGTCAGACCCTGCCCATAAGATCGTGATCATGACTGAGAACCTGACCCGCGCCGCCACTGCCGAGATCATCTCCGACGGCCCCGGCAGCCTGATCACACTGCTCACCGACACCGCCGAGCTCACCTGCAACACGGCCACTTTCGAGGTCGGCGCGGCGGGCGCCCCGGTGCACTTCCACACCAAGGCGACCGAGTTCTTCCACGTCACGGACGGCACGCTCGACGTCCTGCTCGGGGACGAGATACACACCCTGACCAAGGGCGACTTCCTCGCCGTGCCCCCCGGCGTGAAGCACGCCTTCGCCCCGGCCGCGGACGCCACCGCGGAGGTCTTCGTCGGCTTCACCCCCGGCATGGGCCGCTTCGACTACTACCGGCTGCTCGGCCGGGTCCGGGCCGGCGAGGCCACCGTGCAGGACATCATCGACAGCCAGCCGGTCTACGACAACCACTACGCGGAGAGCGAGGCCTGGGCCGGCCGCCTGAAGCGCAGCGCCGAAGCGTAGATCTCGTCGGCATCGAGCCGCCGCAGTTCCTCCGCTATCAGCTCGGCGCTGCTGCGGATCTTCAGCGCCACCTTGCGGTCGGGGCTGCCCGGCAGGAGCAGGGTGGCCAGGACCCCGTCCGGGCGGTCCACGCGGATCTCCCCGGCCGTGGTCGTGAGCCGGACCCGGGTGATGACCGGGCCCGCGGTCGCCACCCGCTCCACGGGCACGCCGAGCCGGTCCTCCAGCCAGCGGGCCAGCAGCTCGGAGCTCGCGTTGCCGGGCTCGCTCTCCACGGCCGCGCCCGTCACCGGGACCGGCTTCTGGTCCAGGGCGGCGGCCAGCAGCGAGCGCCACGGGGTGAGCCGGGTCCAGGCCAGGTCGGTGTCCCCGGGCTCGTAGGCCCCGGCCCGGGCGTCGAGCGCGGCGACCGGGTCGGCGGCCGCCTCGGCATCCGTGATCCGGCGCTGCGCGAGGGCGCCCAGCGGGTCTCGGGCGGGGGCGTCCGGGGCGTCGGCCGGCCACCAGGCCACCACGGGCGCGTCCGGCACCAGCAGCGGGAGCACCACGGAGCCCGCGTGCTCGATGAGCGTGCCGTGCAGCCGGAGCAGCACGATCTCCCCGGATCCGGCGTCGGCGCCGACCCGCAGCTCGGCGTCGAGCCGGTTCTGGCGCAGCCGGTGCGAGCCGCGCGCGGTGCGCTTGATCACCGCGATGATCCGGCAGGGGTGCTCCCGGGAGGCCTCGGAGGCCGCGCGGACGGCGTCGTAGGCGTTCTCCTCGTCGGTGGCGACGAGGAGGTTGAGCACGAGCCCCATCGTGGGGCTCCCGACGGCCCGTCGCGCGTCGAGCAGGGCCTTGTTGACCTTGCTGGAGGTCGTATCGGTGAGTTCGGTCCGCATGCTCCGAGTCTCGCAGGCCGGACGGGGCCCGCGGTACGGATTCCCCGCCAGGTAGGGATTCCCCGCCCTGGCCGGCCGTCCGGTACGGATTCCCCGTGCGGTGTCAGCGGCGCCGCCTGGCCGTGCCGAAGATGGACCGGGAGATCTCGCGGCCCAGCTGCGTACCGATCGACCTGGCCAGGGAGCGGAAGAGCCCGCTGCCCACCACCTGTTCCGCCAGCGAGGGGTCCGGCTTCGGCGCGGCCTTCGCGGCCGCCTTCGCCTGCTTCTCCGCCTCCGCCGCGGCCGCCGCGGCCTCGGCTTCCGCCTCCGCGGCCGCCTGCTCGGCGCTGATCTTCTCGTACGCCGATTCCCGGTCGACGGGCTCCGCGTACCGCGAGTAGAGCAGCGAGGACTTCACCGCCCGGTCGAGCGCGGCCGCGTCGATCGGCCCCATCAGCGACTGCGGGGCCCGCAGCCGGGTCGCCGCCACCGGCGTCGGCGCGCCGTTCTCGCTGAGCACCGTGATCACCGCCTCGCCCGTCCCCAGCTGGGTGAGCAGCTCCTCCAGGTCGTAGCCGGAGTTGGGGAAGGTCTTCACCGTCGCCTTCAGCGCCTTCGCGTCGTCCGGGGTGAAGGCGCGCAGCGCGTGCTGCACCCGGTTGCCGAGCTGCGCCAGCACGTCGGCGGGCACGTCCTTGGGGGTCTGGGTGACGAAGAAGACGCCGATTCCCTTGGACCGGATCAGCCGGACCGTCTGCGTGATGGATTCGAGGAAGGCCTTCGAGGCCCCGTTGAACAGCAGGTGCGCCTCGTCGAAGAAGAAGACGAGCTTGGGCTTCTCCAGATCGCCGACTTCCGGAAGGTCGGTGTACAGATCGGCCAGCAGCCACATCAGGAAAGTGGAGAACAGCTGCGGTTTGTCCTGTACCGCCGGGAGCTCCAGTACGGAGACGAGCCCGCGCCCGTCCGCCGCCGTTCGGAGGAATTCGCTGGTGTCGAATTCGGGCTCGCCGAAGAATTCCGCGGCCCCCTGCTGCTCGAAGGCGGTGAGCGCCCGCAGAATCACTCCGGCGGTCACCGTCGAAAGCCCGCCGATCCCCTTGAGCTCGGGCTTTCCCTTGTCCGAGACGAGGAAGGCGACGACCGCCCGCAGGTCCTTGAGGTCGATCAGCTCCAGGCCCTTGGTGTCGGCGTAGTGGAAGATCAGCCCCAGGGACTGTTCCTGCGTCTGGTTGAGCTGGAGCACCTTGGACATCAGGACCGGGCCGAAGCTCGTCACGGTGGACCGGAGCGGGATTCCGGGGCCGATCCCGCCGAGCGAGTAGAACTCGCTGGGGAATCCGGTGGCCTCCCATTCCTGGGCGACGCCCTCGGCCCGTTCCTCGACCTTGTCGTTGGCCGCGCCGGGCGCGGAGATCCCCGAGACGTCGCCCTTGATGTCCGCGAGGAAGACCGGAACGCCGTTGGCGGACAGCTGCTCGGCGATGAGCTGCAGGGTCTTGGTCTTGCCGGTTCCGGTGGCTCCCGCGACCAGTCCGTGCCGGTTGAGCATCGACAGCGGGATGCGGATCTGGTGCTCCGGCAGGCAGGCCCCGTCCCAGAGCAGGGCCCCGAGATCGAGCGCGGGTCCGGTGAAGGCGTACCCCGCGGCGATCTGGCCGGCAGGGGACGCGGGGTCGGTGCTCTGGCTCATATATCACTCCCGAAATAGCACTGTTTGCCACCTTTGCACCGTCATCGCAAGGCTGCGCCCGCAGGCCCCTGCCCGGTAGGCTTTCCGTGTGATCTTCAAGCGCATCGGAAATAGGCGGCCGTACCCCGACCACGGCAGGGAAACCACCCGGCAGTGGGCGGATGTAGCCCCGCGCCCGGTCCGGCTCGACCAGCTTGTGACCACCAAGGGCCAGCTCGACCTCGAAACGCTGCTCGCCGAGGACTCGACCTTCTACGGGGACCTCTTCGCCCACGTCGTGAAGTGGCAGGGCGACCTGTACCTGGAGGACGGTCTGCACCGCGCCGTCCGCGCCGCGCTCCAGCAGCGCCAGGTCCTGCACGCGCGCGTCCTCGAACTGGGCTGATCCCCGGAGAACCGGGCCGAATCCCCGAACCGGGCCGGTCCGCGAACCGGAACGTCCCCCCTCGCCGGATGCCGGATAGGTCCCGGTTGCGCCTTTCGGGTCAGCCTTGCCCTATCAACAGATGATTCAGTGGGCATCGGCAGCGGACGGCATTACGCTGCGCACATGAGCATGCTCACTCCCCCTGGCATGGGCGGAAAGTACAAGGTCACGGGAGCGGCTTACCCCCGCATGACCCGCCCTCGACGCCGCCGCCGGATCGTCCTCGTGGTGCTCGGATCGATCATCGGGCTCGCCCTGATCGCTTACGGGGCCGTGCAGCTCATCGACGTCTTCGGCGGTGACGCGAGCAAACGCAAGACCGCCGCCGCCGCCAAGAACTGCGCCACCCCCGCCCCCAAGGCGGGCTCCGCAGCCTCCGCCGCGCCGCAGGTCGCGCTCCCGCCGCCCGGCGGGATCACGGTCAACGTCTACAACGCGACCCCGCGCGCGGGCCTCGCCAAGGCCGTGGGCGATGAGCTCAAGAACCGCGGCTTCGCCATCGGCAAGGTCGGCAACGCCCCCGCCGACTTCGACAAGAAGGTCCCGGGCGCCGGGATACTGGTCGGCTCGCCGACGACGGACAAGGCCGCCTTCTCCGTGCTCGGCACCAACCTCGCCGGCGCCACCCAGCAGACCGACACCCGTGAGACCGCGGACATCGACCTGATCCTGGGCGACGCCTTCAAGGAGCTCACGCCCAAGGCCGACGCGGACAAGGCCCTGGCCGCCCTGGCCAACCCCCAGCCCGCACCCGCCAAGAAGTGCTGACCGGCTGAGGCCGGACATCCGGAAAGGCCCGGCCTCCCGAAGGG